>NZ_JAAVUO010000013.1:0-95962 GCF_012163165.1 Natronococcus sp. JC468 | reverse complement strand
GCGGTGATTTTGAGACCACCACTGTCAGCAGCTTACACGTCGAATCAAATTGCGACCTTCCATAGAAACACCGCTATTCAACAGAGCACATATTACTACACTCAGTCCGCGCTCCGATCGGAGACCACGGCGCCGTCGAGGGACGGCGGCTACGGAAGAGAGAAGACAGCGACCGAGGGGTTGCTTGCGGAGAACGACGAGTCCGTCAGCGAGGCGCTCTCACGTTCAACCGGATGTGTCGGCGGAGCCAGCCCACGATCGGCCGCGGGTGCCTGTTGCACTGGCAGGTGTCGGTTTTCAGTGCCTCGAGTCGGACACGCCGGTATGAGCGTCGTCGCCGAGTTCACGATCCCCGCCGACGGCTTCGCGCTGGAACACACCTTCGAGGCCGTCCCCGACGCGACGGTCGAGATCGAACGGCTCGCAACCCACAGCCGCGAGTGGGTGATGCCGTTCCTGTGGGCGACCAGCGACGACCTCGAGGCCGTCGAGCGCGCCCTCGAGGACGATCCCGACGTCGACGGAGTACGAACGCTCAACGTCGCCGACGGAATCGGCTACTTCAACGTTCACTGGAGCGAGCGGATCCAGGAGCTAATCGATCTGATCGTCGACCAGCGCGGGATCATGCAGGAGGCCGAAGCGAAAAACGGCCGCTGGTACCTCAAGCTGAAGTTCGTCGACCGGACCGTCCTCGAGGAGTTCCAGGCGCACTTCCGCGAGCGGGACTACACGTTCGAACTCCAGCGCCTACACCAGGGGGTCGAGCCCAAGGAGCGGCGGTACGACCTCACGCCGGGACAACAGGAGGTGCTCACGATCGCCCAGGAGATGGGCTACTTCGAGGTCCCTCGCGAGACCCAGATCGAGGAGCTGGCCGCGGAGCTGGACATCTCGACGAACTCGGTCTCCCAGCGGCTGCGCCGCGCGACGGACAACCTCGTCAGAAACAGCCTCACCGTCTCGCCGCCGAAGGGGATGTCCGAGTCGGTATCGGAGTAGCCGACCGCGGCAGTATATAAATGCCCTCGAATTCAATGCAGAGTCGGTTTTGACGATGGCTCTCATGATCGAACAAATGGAAGATCCATCCGCCGAGAAATCGGCGTTCGATTCGACCGCCGAGTCGGAGACGACCCGGAAGGTCGCGGCGATCTGTACTGCGTGTGGAAAAGCCTACGCCTCCGAGCAGCGGCCCGACGGAACGGTGCGGCCGATCGGACAGCGAACGGGGTGTGAGTGCGGCGAAACGTCGTTCGAGGTCATCGACTCCGAGGAAACCGCGTTCGACAACTGACCGTCGATCGGCTCCTGTCCGCGACGGGACTGCTGAGTCGACGAGGGCGACTCAGGCATCGCCCCAGTCGGGGCGCTCGCGCGGCGGCGCGAGGACCCCGATCCCGACCGCCGGCTCTGACGAGCGGTTCTCGGCGCCGTGGCGCTCCCGGCTCGGAAACCGGTAGCAATCCCCCGGATCGAGGCGCACCTCCTCGCCGTCGGCCCTCGCGATCAGTCGTCCCTCGAGCACGTACCCGATCTGTTCGTTCTCGTGTTTGTGTACGGGGAGTTCGGCCCCGGGATCGATGCGCCAGAGCTTCACGCTCGCTCGCTCGCCCGTCGCGAGGGTCGCGAGGTACACCCCGTCGCTGACCTCCTCGAGTCCCGCCTCGCTCGCGTTCGCCTTTTCCATGTTATCATACCACGTGACACGTATCCACGAACCTCCTTATAAAAGTTGACGAGAAACGTTTATTAGTGGGGTCGTGATGGGTGTGCCTGTATGCCAGAGAGTGACAGTCTCAATCTGTTCCACCTCCCGTTCTCGTTCGTGCTGCCACAGCGGGTGGCGGCCGAGCGGGGGTACTTCGAGGACGAGGGGCTGGACGTCGACCTGATCGAACGGGACCGCGGGTCCGTCGAGATCAAGTACATTCCCGCCGAGCAGACGCTGACGGGCGACTACGAGGTCGACCTCTATCCCGTCTGCAAGTGGGAGAGCCTGAAGCGGACGTGGGGGATGGGTGACGGCGAGGTCGTCGCGAACGGTACCTTCGCCGACCAGCCATACACCGTCTTCACTCGACCGGAGACGCCGATCGAGTCCCCGACGGACCTGGCCGGCGTCGAGGTCGCAGTCAACCGCCGCACCGGTCAGGAGTACACCGCGATGCGGGCCCTCGAGGAGCACGTCGATCCCGACGAAGTACGGCTGGTCCACTACGGGATGCCGACCGATCGGCTGCGGGCGTTACGGGACGGCGAGGTCGACGCCGTCACGCTGCTGGATCCCCAGTCGGCGCTGGCCGAGCAGCTGGGGTTCGAACTCGTCCTCGAGTCCGGGAACCACATGGGGACCGGCGGCGGCGACGGCGCCGACGCCGAGTTGCTCGAGGCGTACGTCGCGGCCTACGCCCGCGCCGTCCGCGACATCAACGACGATCCCGAGTCGTTCCGCGAGGAGTACCTCGAGATGCTCGAGAAGGACGCCCGGGTCGCACCCGACCTCTTCGAGGACGTCGACGTGGACGCCCTTCGAGAGCGGGTGACGGTACCGCGCTACGACGTGCCGGAACTGGCCGACCGGGAGGATCTCGGCGCACAGCTCGAGTGGATGAAAGAGCGCGAACTGATCGACGACGAGGCCGAACTCGACGCCATCGTCGCCTCGCTGGGGTGATCGGGATGGCCGAGACTACCGTCGACGTCGAGAGCCAGCAGGCCGAACTCGACGCCCACCACGACGAGCCGGGCGATCGACCCGTGTTGCGGGCCCGCTTCGAGCACAACGGGAGCCCGCGGTACATGCTGTACACGATCAAACGGCTCGGACTCGACCGCGAGCACGGATTCCACCTCGACGTGCAGCTCGTCTCGGACTCGCTCGAGGGCGGTGTCGAGACCGTCGAGGCGAAACTGCAGGAGGGCGACGCCGACCTCATCGACATCGACTACATCTCGACGGCCCGCGAGCGCGCCGAGGGCGCGCCGATCGTCGCGATCCACCCGTACGGACGGACCGTCGGCGGGCTCGTCACCCCCGAGGACTCGCCGATCGAGGACCTGACCGACCTCCGGGATCGTCGGATCGGCGTCGTTCGCCGCCTCGACAAGAACTGGATCCTCGTACGGGCCGCCTGTCGGGAGCGCCACGGGTTCGACCCCGACGAGGCGGCGACGCCCGTCGAGGCGGGCTCGAAGGTCGAGCTCACCCGCATGCTCCGGGACGGCGAGGTCGACGGCGTTCTCCAGTTCTGGCCGATCGTCCCCGAGATCACCGAGACGGGGCCGTATCGGGAGGTGCTCCCGATGTCCGAGCTCGTCCAGGACCTCTCGGAGACCGACCGAAAGCTGCCGATCTCGACGTTCCTGACCAGCGAGCAGTACCTCTCGGAGAACCCCGACGCGGTGCGGGGGTTCAGGGGCGCCTACCGGGACGCCGTCGACCGACTGACGAGCGACGACGAGCTCTGGGCGGACATCGGCGAGCGCCTGATGTACGAGGACGACCCCGAGATCGTTCGCGCCGTCCGGGACGGCTGGCGGGACATGGTCGTCGCCGACTGGAACGAAGAGACGATCGACGGGATGGATCGGCTGTTCGACCACCTGCTCGAGGTCGCGGGCGCCGACGCGCTCGGCGTCGATCACGTGCCAGAGGACATGTTCCGACTGGGGGTGTGAGGATGGAGACACTTACCTTCCAGCTCAACTGGGAACCGAACGGATTCCAGGCGCCGTACTTCCTCGCCCGCGAGCGCGGGTTCTACGAGGAGGAGGGCGTCGACGTCGCGTTCCTCGAGGGCCACGGCTCGCCGTTTGCAGCCGAGCAGGCGGCCAAGGGCGAGGCAGACATCGCCCTCGCCGGCGCCAGCGCCGTCCTCTCGGTGCAGAGCCGGGGCCATGATCCGCTCGCCGTCGCGGCGGTGACCGCGAAGACACCGGCGGCGATCTACACGCTCCGGGACGTCTTCGGCGAACCGCTCGAGGAACCCGAACAGCTGGCGGGGCGCACCGTCGCTCCCTCCGCAACCAAAACGCGCATCCTGACCGCCCAGCTCCTCGAGGACGTCGGCATCCGCGAGGAAGTCGACCTGCTCGAGGTCGACCCCCACACCCACCACCGCGTCCAGCACCAGGTGCTCGACGGCAGCGTCGACGCCGCCGTCGGGGTCGTCACCAACGGGCTCGAACTCGAGGCCGAACACGACCGGGTCGCCGACGAGCTCCCGATCGGGGATCACCTGCCCGTCTACGGGATGACGCTGGTCGCGAACCCCGCCTTCGCCGCCGAGGAATCCGAGACCGTGGGCGCGTTCCTTCGGGCGACCGCCCGCGGCTGGGCCGAGGCAACGGCCGATCCCGAGGCCGCCATCGACGCCTTAGTCGCGCGGAACGCGACCCTCGAGCGACGCCGTCGGATCGAACGCGAGAAGTTCGAGACGGCTGCTCGGGACCTCCAGTTCAGCCCCCACGTCGAGGACGCCGGCTGGGGGAACCACGACGGGGAGCGCTGGCAACGTCTCGCGAGCGCGCTCGCCGAGACCGACCTCCTCGAGGGCGAGATCGACCCCGACGCCGCCTGGACCAACGACTACCTCGACGGTGACGCGTCGATCGTCCGGGAGTACGCCGAACGGGTGGGGCGGTGACGATGCGGGCCGTCGATCACGTCAACGTCGACGTCGACGACCTCGAGGCGGCGTACCCGTTCTACCGCGACGTCCTCGGACTGTCGGTGCGGCGACCCCCGGAGGAGTTCCACGGCGAGCACGCCATGTTCGCCGTCGGCGCCACCGTCCTGACTCTCGTCGAGACGGGACGGGCCGACGGCTGGGCGGCCGCGGACCTCGAGCACCCGCTGGACAAGGCCCACCTCGCTTTCGAGACCGATCGGGCGAGCTACGACGAGTACGTCGCCGAGCTCGACGGCCAGTTCCCGAACCAGGGCCCCTACGACTGGGACGAGTTCGAGGGGTTCTACTTCCTGGATCCGGACGGGAACCTCCTCGAGGTGATCACCGACGAACCGCCGAACGGGGAGCGGGATCGACCGCTGCTCACCCACGACGACGTCGCCTGATGACGGGTGAACGGTCCGAGCGCTACGGCGCCTACGTCGACGGCGAGTTCCGGGCCGAGGACAGGGGTGGAAACCAGAAGGGCGGACGCCCGAACGAGGACGGCCCGCTCCGGGTCACGGATCCGGCAACCGAGAAGACGATCGCGACCGTCGCCGCGGCCGGCGACGCGGGCGTCGACGACGCGCTCGAGGCGGCGCGACGCGCCCAGCCCGACTGGGCGGGGACGGATCCCGCCGAACGCGGACGGGTGCTGTACCGCTTCGCCGAGGCGATCGCGAATCGCGCCGACGATCTCGCCGACCTCGTCACCCGGGAAAACGGCCGCCCGATCGGCCAGTCGCGCGTCCTCGTCGACGGCGCCGCGGACTACCTCACCTACTACGCGGGCGCGACGACCAAGATCGAGGGTGAGACGATCCCCGTTCCGGGCGACAGGCAGGCGTTCACGCGGCGGGAACCCCTCGGCGTCAGCGCACAGCTCATCCCCTGGAACGCCCCCCTGGTCCTGTGCTGTCGCGGGATCGCGCCCGCGCTCGCCGCGGGAAATGCCGTGGTCGTCAAGCCCGCCCCCGAGGCGCCGCTGGGACTCTTGGGGCTCGCCGAGATCGCCACCGAGGCCGGCGTCCCGGACGGCGCGTTCAACGTGGTTCCAGGCGGGGAGGCGACCGGAGCCGCGCTCGTCGAGGACTCCCGCGTCGACGAGATCACGTTCACCGGCTCTGTCGAGACCGGGCGAACGATCGGCCGAACCGCGGCCGACAACCTCGTCCCGTCGACCCTCGAGCTCGGCGGGAACAGTCCCGCGCTCGTGTTTGCCGACGCCGATCTCGAGGACGCCGTCGGGGGTGCGCTCCAGGCGCTCACCCTCGTGAGCGGGCAGGCGTGTTTCGCGACGACCCGCGTGTTCGTCCACGAGGACCGCTACGCCGCGTTCCGCGAGGCACTTCGCGAGGCCGTCGACGCGCTCGCGATCGGCCCCGGTCTCGAGGATCCGAACCTCGGGCCGCTCGTCTCCGCCGACGCTCGCGAACGGGTTCGGGAGTACGTGGACGGAGCGCTCGAGAACGGGGCGACCGCCCTTGTCGGAGGCGACGTCCTCGACCGCGAGGGGTACTTCTACGAGCCGACGGTGATCGAGGACGTCTCGGACGACGCGCCGATCGTCAGAGAGGAGGTGTTCGGCCCGGTACTGACCCTCCACGAGTTCGCCGACGAGCAGGAGGCGATTCGGCGCGCCAACGACAGCGAGTACGGGCTGTACGCCACGGTCTGGACGAACGACCTCGGGCGCGGCCACCGGGTGGCGAACGCGCTCGAGGCCGGAAGCGTGATGATCAACCAGTACGCCGGCTCCTACCCGCAGACGCCCTTCGGGGGCTACAAACGGAGCGGGCTCGGGCGCGAGAAGGGCATGCAGGCGCTCGAGCACTACACCCAGCTCAAGACCGTCAACGTCGAGTACGGGAGCCCGCCTGACGGGTCCGACCCCGAAGAGTGAGTCGGTTCGGTCGGCTCTCGGGCACGGACGATCGGGAACTCCAAGGTCGCGCAGTCGGACGTGTACGTATGATCGACGACCGCAGTCGCTGGAACGAGAAGTACGACAATCCGGAGTTCGAGCTGCCCGAGGACCCGATCCCGGAGCTCGAGCGCCGAATCGAGACCCTGCCGGACGGCCGCGCGCTCGACGTCGCGACCGGTACCGGGCGCAACGCGCTCTATCTCGCCGGGCAGGGGTACGACGTCGACGCAGTCGACGTCTCCGACGAGGCCCTCGAGCTGGCGCGGAAGCGGGCCACGGAGCGAAACGTCGACGTCGACTGGATCCGTGCGGACCTCGCGGAGTTCGAGCTCGAGTCCGGAGCCTACGACGTGATCACGGTGAGTTTCTTCGCCGCGCTCGAGCACCTCCCGGAACTCAAGGAGGCGCTCGCGCCGGACGGGGTCCTGATCTACGAACACCACCTGCGGTCGACCGACGACGTCGAGATCGGCCCCTCGAGCGATCGCTATCGGTACCGCTCGAACGACCTCCTCCGGGCGTGTCTCGACCTGACGATCCTTCACTACGAGGAACGCGTTCGGACCGTCACCGACGGATCCGCGGCGGTCGCGACGGTGGTCGCACGGAACTCGAGCGGCGGTTCGCAGTCGTATCCCGACCTGACCGAACGGCGTAGATGACCGTCGCGACCGATAGCTGGTCGTTCAGATTGATTCGGCTTCGATAGCGGAATACAGAACAGTAGCGAGGAGCACGCATTCGTTGTTCGGATGTGATCGTGAAATCCGTGTTCAGCACAGGTGAAGCCGATATCACGGCCAGCATCCGCGAGCGGAGCGAGCGGTTTCCCGCCGAAGCGGGCGAAGCCCGCGGAGGCGGCTTTTTAGCGTAGATTTTTCTCGTTGGGTTCGCTCGCAGGGCTCGCTCACCACTCCTCCAAAAATCTACGTCTGCATCTCTAGGTAGCGTATCGATCGATCAATTGTAGCACCAAGTCTGATCACAGAGATCGACTGGTAAGACCCGGACAAAAGGCGTGTAGAGAGGAGTGTTAGAAGGACGTCTCAGATGGGAGTCTTAGAGAGTGATACTAGGGGGGATTACAGAGAAAGATCGTCGATCGAAGAGCTGGTACCACGACCCGCTTAGTGTGCTGGTTTCGTAGGTCAAAGGCCACCGTATCTAACGGAAAACGGCACAAGCGTCGACAACAGAGACCGGTGACCGACGTAGCAATCGATCTCAGATAGGAATCTTAGATTAGAGTATTAGATAAGTCCCGTACCCACGTAACACACCTGTCAATCGTAGATTGATTGTCTGACGAACTTTCATAGCTATGCAGTGTCTCCGAGAAAGTATGCTGTCGTACACGGTTTACTCCGAGGCCGGGGGCGTCGGGAAGTCCTCGCTGGCGGCGAATCTCGCCGTCGCGCATGCTCGAGCCGGACTCGACGTGCTGGTCGTTCCACTCGACCCCCAGGACGGCGACCTCAGTCGGTTGCTCGGGGTCGACGAGGGACGCGCGGATCGGGACGTCGACAACCTCGTTCGTCACCTCGTCCAGAGCGGGAAGGGATCGTTCGACGAGCTGATTCGGTCGGCCGAGGGCGTCGATATCGTCCCGGAGCACAACATGCTCTCGGATCTCTCGAGCCACCTCGCTCGCGAGCAGCAGAAGGCCGAGGAGTTCGGCGACGCGTACAACGTCTACGCGCAGCTCCAGCGAGTGCTCCGCGAGGGCGGCGTCGCCGAGGAGTACGACGTGTTGATCTGTGACCCCCCCGCAACCGAGTCCGACCATCTCTACAACGCGATCTACGCGACCCGAAACCTCGTGCTTCCCGTCGAGCCGAGCGCGAAGGGACGGGCCTCGGTCGACGGCCTCGAGGAACTCGCGAGCAACTTCGCCGACCAGATGGGGATCGAGGTCGGCGTGCTGGCGGCCGTTCCCAACGGGTTCAAGCGAACGAACGACCAGGCGGAGCTGATCGAGGAGATCGAGTTCCCCACGCCCGAGGTCCTGCCCGACCGAACCTCGCTGATGGAAGGCTGCTGGAAACGGCAGTGCTCGGCGTTCGAGTTCGTCCGCGAGCACCGCGACCGTCGCCGCGAGTACGAACTCGAGACACTCGCGCAGTTCGATCGGCTCGCCCGCTATCTCGAGGATCAGGCCGGGATCGACGCGTCGAACCCGCCCGAGCCGGGCGCGCTCGAGGAGGTGCCGACGGCATGAGCGGGTTCAAAAGCGGCGCGAGCGGCGACGACCCGTTCGGTAGCGGTACTGAAACTGACGGGGAGGACCAAGAGGACGAACCGAACGACTCCCACGACGAACCGACCGCGGAGTTCGACGCGGAACCGTCAACGTCGGTCCCGGAGACGGAGCCGAAGTCGCAATCGGCCGCGGACCGCGAGTCGAGCAACGGCGACGGCGCGACCGCCTCGGCGAGCGGCGGACTGCCCTGGATCTACAGTCGGGATAGCATCTCCGACGACCGGCCGAAAACGGTCCAGCTCCACCTCCAGGAGTCGACCCTCGATCACCAGCGCGAGACCCGTCGAAGTCTCGAGAGCGAGCTCGGCGAGTCGGTCAAGAAGGCCGATCTTCGGGAGGCGGCGCTCCTCGTCGGTATGACACGTACCGACGAGATCGCGGACCTCCTGCGCGAATGGGGCTACGACTTCGGATAAAAGCGCCATCGATGCGCCACCGGATCTCGATTCGAAAACGACGTGAGCAAAAGGACACGTTCGCGAGGATTCCGATCGAGGCAGTCCGGCGAGAGATACATCGTATGGTGCGATACGAAGAATCCATAATCAGAAGCTGAGGTTGCGTCGCCTACTGCACTCGGGAGTAGGTTGTCTCGTCACTTCGTTTCAGCAGGACCTCGCTGGAAGAGCCGACTACGGAGAAGGTGCGTCAGGTACCGTTGCTCGACGGCACGATCAGTCTATCATCGCACCGCAGGAGATGTTACCCGCTGTGGCGGTCATAGAGCGGCACGATCTGGGGTAATGGAGGATGCAGCGTTACCGACGTCTTCTACTTTCGCTGTCCGGTTTAACGGAGTCTAATCCCGAACACCGGTCGTAATCTCGGCTTTTGCCTCGATGCTATCTGGAATGGACTCGGGGACACCCCTAGTTTTCGGAGTGACGACGCGGATTTACACTGCCCATAACGGTCACTCGCTATCATCAGTTTCGTCCGATCGGGTTACGAACCACTTGTGCACCCATCTGACCGCCGCAGACGTAACGAGACGATGTTTTTTGACCATTAGAACTTCTCGATCGAACCGTTCCCCGACCGACTCCGCGATATCGCCGAACACCGTTCGCGGAACGATCCCAGCTCGTGCGGCGCCGGTCACTATCGTATCGATCTCGTGGTTCTCGGCGTACGCCACGATCGCATTAGAGACGTCTTCGCTCCGAACGACCGCCGTCTCGCAGTCGATACCGTCTCGCTCGAGAGCAATTTGACGTTCCCGGACGAACTCTTCGGCCTCGTCGAGATCGGCGGCGACGTTGAGGACTGTCAGCCGCGCATCGTGTGCTGTGGCGAGCGTGCCGGCGATCGATTCGGCGAACGTAGCGTGTGGGCCGCCGTCGGTCGGTACGAGTATCGATCGGGGCTCGACCGGGCCGGCGGTTTTCGCGACCACGACGTCCGCCGGTGCGTTTTCGACGACGTAGTCGATCGTCGACCCGAGGACGACACCGGTAATTCGCTTTCGTCGCCCTCGCCATCCGAGGACGATCGTATCGCTGTTGTACCGGCGGGCGACGTCGACGATACTTCGGCCCGCCGTTCGACCGATCGTGACGGTCCGGTGTGCTGGCACGTCGTCCGGGACGTACTGCATCGCTTCGGCCAGTAGTCGTCGCTCCTCGCTCGCCCGTTCCTCGTTGCCGTGGCGTTCGATCGGCGTCTGCACGGGCATCGTGATCACCGTTGTGAGCAGCAGTTCGCCGTCGTTTCGACGGGCGATCGGTGCGGCGAGGTCAATCAGACGCTCGGCGTTCGCGGGGTCGTGAATCGGTACCAGCACCTGATACGGTCGCTGGCGCAGCGCGCGCTCTTCGACGAGCGTTCGGGTCTCGGGCACCTCAGTTTCTCGAATCCGTCTGCGGGAGTACGTCGCGAAGACGAGGGTGCCGGCGCTGATCCACCCGATCGCGATTGCCCACGCGAGCGGGCTGTAGTTGAAGAAGTAGACGGCGAGAAATAGTTTGGTGACGATTCCTGCGATCGGCACGTACGGAAACCACGGAGCCAGGTAGCCGTAGGACAGTTCAGCGCCGTGATCGCGACGAATCTTGATCATCGAGTAGTTTACTTGCAGGAACAGCAACAGAAACATCAGGTCGGTCGCTGCCGCAACCTGAGCGATGGGCAGCGAGATTGCCATGACGGAGATCAACGCACCGCTCATAACCACGGACACGTACGGGGTGTGGTTTTCCGGATGGATTCGGGCGACCGCTTCCGGGAAAACGTGGTCCCTTCCGAGGGCGTAGCCGACACGGGCGCTCGAGAACGTCGTTGCGTTAAGCGCCGCAAGCGCCGAGAGGATGCCGGTGAGAAGGATAATGAGCGTTCCGTACGGGAGCAACTGGCCAACGGCCTGTGCGAGACCGAACTCGCCGAGATGGCCGACGACCTGCCAGACTTCGGGGTCGGCCGGTAGTTCCGGAAGGACCGTCCCACCGATGCTGTCAGTCGCTTCGGCGGTCGCCTCCAGTTCAGAGGTGACGGTGATCGCACCGAGCATCACGATTCCGATCAGCACGTACAACGTGACGACGACGAGCATCGAATAGAAGACGGCCTTCGGGACGTTCTTCCGCGGTTCGATCACCTCACGTCCCGATTGGACGATGATCTCGTATCCTTCGAAGGCGATGAACGTGAGACCCATCGCGATGAAGATGCCGCCAGCGCCGTTGGGCGCGAACGGCTCGAAGTTGTCGACCGTCACCTCCGGATTGGAAACGACGACCCGGAATCCTGCCGCGATGACGACGACGATCACCACGAGCTGGATCCCGGTAACGACGTTCTCGGTGAAGCTAGCCTCCTTCGTTCCGCGGTAGTTGATGTAGGTGAAACCGGCGGTCGCCAGCACGGCGAACACCTTCTGTAGCTGCACCTGGGAGAGTCCGAACGTCAGGTCGAAGTACGCCGTGAGGATGAGCGTGACGAACGACCCGAAGGTCAGGACGTACAGCGAGCCGGCGACGGCGTGGGCGAACCAGCTCATCCAGCCGGAGAGAAACGCCTGCGATCGGCCGAGGGCGGTCCGAACCCAGAGGTACCCCCCGCCCGGTTCGGGAATCGCGCTGCCGAGTTCGGCGTAGGTCATCGCGGTGAAGATGGTGATGACGCCGTTGAGCGCGAACGCGAGGATGAGTGCGGGTCCGGCCTCGCCGGCGGCCAATCCGGTGAGGACGAAGACGCTCCCGCCGACCATCGCGCCGACCCCGAGGAACGTGACGTCGAGGAGCGTCAACTCTCGAGCGAAGTCGGCATTGCCATCGATCCGTCCATCGTCTTCGGTCGGAACGCTACTCATCGTCGTTCGAACGCGTTTCCGCTGGTTGGCGTTCGTCGTAACCGTTCGACGAGACAGTCAATCGCCTGATAACGCGCCGAGAATGAGCGACCGTAAGCACCAATCCGAGCCACCCGGCGATCGTAAGGACGACTCCCAGGGCGAGGTCAAGCGGGACAGACATGCTATCGTTTTTCTCGCTTAGCGACTAAACGGGCATTCGTTTGATCCATGACTGTCAAGACGCGGTTGGTTTCCGTTCAACGACCGTCGTTTCCTCGCGGGAGAACCGTCTCTGTAGCCCGTCCGGAGAGATGATACTCCCTCGAGTACTGGTTCGGGGCGAGGAAACTCACCCTACCCATCGGAAAGCTACTTTGGGAACTTCGTGGGGAGTTGGAGTGGAAGATGTCGCGAATATCATACGCGAGCAGACGGGGCCGGAGTAGCACGCGACGGTTTGTGAGGGGAACTGAGGGGACTGGGGTCGCCGACCTCGCGGGCTGGCTGGGTGGCGTGCCGACGGTAACTGCCATCGCTCCCGAGGGGGACGATAGCAGCGACGAAGACGGCGAGGGTGGTAAAGCGACGACGGACACGATCACGCTCGGCGGATCGACGGGTCTCCCCGACGTCGGACGGCTGTACGTGCACGAGCGTCTGCTACTCCCCACTACCGAAACCGGCGGCGAAGCGGACGACGGTATCGCTTCCGATCTCGGAATAGTCCTACGAGACGACGGGAGCGACTCCTCGAGGAGCGAAACCGTCTGCCGGGGTCTCGTCGATCGGGTGGAGATCGACTCGTTGGTAGAGGCGAGTGCCCCGAAACGGGTCACTCAGCAGTAGCGGTAGTTACCGTGACCGAGAGGTGAGTGGTGGTGTCAACAGAACGTCTAAAGGAACGAATGAGCCGCCGATTGTCGTCGATTCTCCCGGTACTGGAGTGGCTTCCGCAGTACGGAACGTCGTGGCTCCGCGCGGACATCATCGCGGGAATCACCGTCGCAGCGGCGGTCGTTCCCGAAGGGTTAGCGTACGCATCGCTTGCAAACTTGCCACCGGAGACTGGATTGTACGCCGGGTTGATGGCCGCTATCGCGTACCTTTTTCTCGGCACCTCTCGGCAAGTCATGGTGGGACCGACCTCGGCGCTAGCGATTCTGCTCGCGAGCGGTGTCGGGGTAGTCGCCGGCGGCAACAGCGCCTCATACGTATCGCTTGTCACCGTGACGACGATCCTCGTTGGTGTCTTCGCAGTTCTCGCGTGGGTGTTTCGATTGGGATTTCTCGTCAATTTTATTTCTGGTTCTGTTCTTACGGGATTTTCGGCCGGGGCGGCGCTGTACATACTGTCGACCCAATTGAACAAGCTATTCGGCATCGAAGGGAGCGGATCGGGTGCCTTCTTCGAGGAAACGTTCTTCGGGCGGATATGGTACACCGGAACCCATCTCGCTGAGGCGAACCCCGAAACAGTGGCCGTCGGCGTTGCTGGCATCGCGTTGCTCGTCCTCGGAGAACGGTATCTGCCGCACGCCCCGAATACACTCTTCGTCGTCGTTCTCTCCATCGTTCTCATGTCGGTCACGAATCTGCAGGCCGAGGGCGTCGAGATCGTGGGATCGATTCCGAGCGGTCTCCCCTCGCTGACGGTTCCCGCGGTTCCCAGCGTCGAGACACTGGGATCTCTCATCCCCGTCGCCGCCGCGTTGTTCCTCCTGTCGTACGTCGAAGGCATCAGCGCAGTCGAGACGTTTGCCAGACGCCACGACTATCGAACCGATGCGAATCAGGAACTGTTGGCTGACGGCGGCGCCAACCTCGCTGCCGGCTTCGGTGGCGGCTTCGCCGTCGGTGGAAGCATGTCCCGATCGGCGCTCAACGACGCCGTCGGCGGCAAGACACAACTCACGAACGCCGTCGTTGCTCTCGTTCTCGTCGTCGTCTTGCTCTTTCTCACCGACGCGTTCACGAATCTGCCGGAGACGGTCCTCGCAGCGATCGTTATCGTCGCCGTCACGGGCCTTATCGACGCGAGTGCTATCCGTCAACTGTACCGAGTGAGCAAGAGCGAGTTTACCATCGCGATGTCAGCCTTACTCGGGGTACTCACAGTCGGGATGCTGTGGGGCGTCTTCGTCGGCGTCGTCCTCTCGTTGCTGGTCGCGATCTCTCGAGTCAGTCGTCCGTTGACACACGAACTCGGTCGGCTCGACGGAACGGACCACTTCGTCGCTCTCGACTTGTATCCCGCGGCAACGACTATCACGGACGTGTTCGTCTACCGCGTCGAAGCCGAGCTGTTCTACGCGAACGCAGATACGGTCCGGACTGATCTCCTCGAACGACTCGAAAACCGCGACTCCGACGTCGAACTGGTCGTCTTCGACCTCACGTCGTCATCGACGGTCGATTTCGGGGCGGCACAGATGTTGGAGAAACTCGAAGGAACACTCGAGTCGCGTGGAATCGACCTCCGTTTTGCGGGGGCGGAGTCCGAGGTTGTACAGATACTCGAAACGACGGGACTTGCGGCGGACGTCGGCGGCGTGAAACTCGAGGAACCGATCGACGACGTCATCGACCGCTGGAGAGCAGAGCAGTCGTCCTCGTAGACGGGCCTGTTTCAGCTGCGGTCTTTCGAACCTCGCTGAGCCATCCGAAAGATGACGGCTCGCATCCGAGGTGTCTGGTCTAGTGTTTTCGGTTAGTCCTCTACGGCTGTTTCTGAAGTGTCACTCGTCGGCCCTTGGGGCGATTCAGGGTGTTCAGTTCCGTCGTCGGCTTCCGATATCTGTCGTGGCAAGAACGTTGATGTGATGAGCAAGAGCAAGACGAGCAGGGCAAGGAAGAGCAGCGCCGACTGCTGAGCGTCGACCATCGCGGCCTCAAAGATGCCCTCGAGTAACTGTCGTTCCGCCGGAGTGAGACGATTCAGGAAATCTTGCCGAGTGGCTTCAGTTGCGGTCTCTGCTGCGTCCTCGAGTGCCAGCACCAACTCGCGTCGTTGCTCCGCCGAAACAGCCACGTGTTCCACTCGGAGTACTCCATCGACGACACCGCCGTAGAACTGTCCGAGCAGGTACGAGCCGACGGCTGCCGTCCCCAGGGCAAATCCCATCGAACTGCTCGAGTTCAGGACTCCGGACGCCTCGGCGGCATTGGCAGTGGGGACAGCGGATAGCGTCATATTGACGATCTGGCCCATCATGAGTCCGAGACCGATTCCAACGAACGCCATCGGGACGACCATCCCGCGGATCGTCTGCTCGGGACTCGTCTGCTCGTACAGGAGTACCAGACCGAGGCCCATGAGCACGATACCGACCTGGATGAGAGTCTTCGGCGTGAGGTACGCACGCCAGCCGGTCGTGAACGTCGCAACGAGAAGCGTCGCAAGGGAATACGGTAACATTGCGAGTCCGGCTTCGAAGGCGGTGTGTCCGAGCGTCGCCTGGAGGTAGACCGGGATGACGAACATGAAGCCAGCCATGACGACCGAGCGGATGGTATACGTGGCGACACCTGATATAAAGCGGCCGTTTGTCAGTACGTGCAGCGGAACGAGCGGCAGTCTTCCGGCGCGTTCTATTCGACGTTCGTACTGGGCGAACGCGGCGAGCGTAAGGAGCCCACCCCCGAGAAACCAAATCGCTGGCGACGTCCCGAACGGATTGAACTGCACGCCACCGACGAAGAACGGCCGCCTCGCGAGTAACCACCCGTACTTCCCGCTAAGAAGCAATCCTGTGACGAACGTTGCTGCACCGACGATAGACAGGACTGATCCACCCACATCCAGCGATCTGTGCGTTTCTGTCAGCCGGCCCGGGCTCACGTACTGAACGAAGAAAAGTGCGATTCCCACGATGATGAGTTGTAACGCGAACCCCCACCGCCAACTGACGTATGTCGTTAGTGCCCCGCCAAGAATCGGTCCGGCGGCTGCTCCGGTCGCGCTTACGCCAGCTAGTAGTCCGAGTGCCTTCGCCTGAGTATCCCGCTCGTAACTGAACATTATCACGGTGTATGTGAGGGGAAGCAATACGGCGGCCGCGGCACCCATGGTGAGCGACCAGCCGATGTAGAGCGTTACGATGTTCCAGCTGAGGGCCGCCAACAGCGTCCCGACTGTATAAACAAGCAGTGTGACTGTCATCACGCGCCTGATACCGTACCGGGATGGCAGCGCGCCCCCTGGAAGAATCAGCGCGGCTATCATCAGCGAGTAGAACGAGATCGCTCCCTGAATCACGGGGACCGTGGTGTCGAACTCCTCTACGATCGCTGGGATCGCTACGTTCATCAAGGCCGAATTGATCGCCACGATAAACATCGCCAGACTCACGACGATCGCTGGCCCCCAGTATTGCATCCCTGTCCGGGACCCCTCAGATGCAAGAGTATTCTCGCTGGAGGGAGATTCCTCTGGGACCATAGGGTAGTCTCACGCTTTTGACCGCCAAATAACCGGGACGTGGTCGGAAACGTATTGCGTTTGCTCGTGCGTTCGGCTGTACTTGCGTGAAAACCTCACGACTCCATGGTAGCGAGATTTTTCTACGACGGGCAGCCGGCAGTATCACTGAGCGTTCTTGTCCTCGGACTTCGTCTCCGTTTCAGGCTCTTTCTCGGGTTCGTCTTCGTTCGGCTCCTCTTCGTCCGGAAGGGAATCCTCTGTGAGGAGTATCTCGAACGGCTCATCGGCGAGTGCTCCCTCCGGCTCGAGGTAACCAATCGCGAACGCGGAGTAGACGGTTCCTCCAGCGAGGGAAACGTCGGTTTCGAAGACGCTGGTCTCTCGGTCACCCGCAGGATAGATGACGAGTGGATACTCGCCCTCCGGGACCTCGGTGTAGTCGGATTCACCGAAAGCGACGTTCTCGAACAGCACGTCCCCGTTTTCGCCGGCAACGACGTCCACCGCAGGCGCGTCGGGTGAGGCGTGGAGGACGCGAACGCGAGCGGTACCTGAATCGACCGGGCTGTTGTCGTCATCGAGAAACAGCGCCTGGAGGGGCTGGTTTTCGGCGGCCACTTCGCCGATCACTGCGAGGAGACCGTCGAGAGTGGAGTCCACGTCGCCGGCCTCGACGGTCTCCTCGAGCACTGCTTCGGCCGGGTCTTCACCGGCGGGAACGACCTGGATCGTGTACGTGCCAGGCTCGAGGTCGCGGTAGTCGGTGACCGTCCCGTACGAGATGCCCTCACGGACCCGCTCTCCGTCGACGTAGACGTCGATGTTGGGTGCGTCGGGTGAGAGGTGTGCAACTCGAGTCTGGAAGCCGGTATCGGTTGGGTGGTCGTTCGTTTCGTGGTCACTCGAGGCGGCCGTGGTACCTCCGACGCCACTGACCACTACGAGGCCGCCGCCGATCTGTAGAATTCGTCGTCGGGTCACGCGATCTCTAGTCATGGAGGTGTCATGAACGGCGATATCGGTGATAGTGCTAACACTTGCAGGGGCAGACCAATACAGTTCCCGGGCTCGATATCCAACGCTTTGGGCTCGAACCACCCAGTATGGAAGAATCCGATATATTCTGCCTGTCGCCGTCGAGTACAGTGATCTCGAGCTGCCGATCACGCTCACACCCGTCGAAACGGAACGTAGCCTCGTCCTGATCGACGTCGGCCCCGAGGGATCGCCGACGCCCTCGAGGTCTCCCTCTCGGATCTGGACTATCTTTCTTCGAGTGGTGTGGGTGCGTGTGAGTCGGTCGCAACTGCTGCTGTGGGCCACTCAGAGAGGTATGAGCCATGAGCAACGGGACAGATCACACGACGCCAGAATCGGACTCCAAACCGTTTCAAGCAACCCGCCGAGACGCACTTCGCGGGGCAGGCCTCGCCGGACTGCTCGCACTGGGTGGAGGCAGTGCCACTGCCAGCCAAAACTCCTCGGAGGGGAACACCCAGGGGGCTGAAACCGAGACGTCAACAGATGACGAGCCAGTCCCAGTGACGTGGGAGAACTACCCTCGCGCCAACTGTCATGTTGCGTTCCAGTCAACCGTCGACGCGGGCGGGTTCGGACAGTTCTACCACCGCAGAAATGTCACCCCCATCGAGGATCAGGTTGTTATCGGAGAGAACCGTGACGTGCTCGCCTCATTCGGCGTCTTCGATCTGACTGAGCCGGTCACCATCACGCTCCCAGACAGCGGTGACCGATACCGGTCGATGAACGTCCAGAACGAGGATCAATACGTGAAGAAGTTCGCCATCGACCCCGGCGAGTACACGATAACACAAGACCTCGTAGGCACCCGGTATGCTGGCGTCGCGGTTCGCGCGTTCGTCGACCCGAACGACCCAAACGATATGGAACAAGGCCGGCAACTCCAGGACGAGACCGACGTGGAACAATCGTCGGCTGGCTCGTTCGAGATTCCTAACTGGGATCAGCGATCATACGAACAACTCACCGACGCGCTCGTACCGGTCGGACTCACATTTGATGACTTCTCGGGCGCGTATGGCGACGTCGGCGAGGTCAACCCCGTGAAGTACTTGCTCGCTAGTGTGACACCGGGCGGGTTTCCGGAATCTGAAACGATCTACTCTTCGAGGGTTCCCGACCAAAACGACGGCAAGACGCCACACACCCTTACTGTCCAAGACGTCTCAGTCGACGCGTTCTGGTCAGTCACCGTCTACAACAGTGACGGGTTTCTCGAGGAGAACGAGTACGACGCGTACTCGTTCAACAACGTGACTGCGGAGCAAGCCGATGACGGCGGGACCACGATCCGTTTCGGCGGTGACCCCGATCAGTCGAACTTCCTCTACACCCCAGCGGAGTGGTTCTACGTGGCCCGGCTCTACGGGCCCCGCGAGGAGATTCTCGACGGGAGCTATCAGTTCTCCGAGGCCGAACCGGTCGAGTGATGATTTCGTCCGACCGCTCGCGATACAGCGCGGAGCACGCCTGAAATCCGGGCTGCTCGTTCTCGGCATCTTCGGTGGAGTGGCCGTCTTCGGATTCCTTGGGCTCTTCATCGGCCCAGTCATACTGGGGCTGTCGAAAACCATCGTCGATCTGCCGGTGGAGAGACGTGGTACGTCTGGAGATATCTGGTAAGCGGCCGACCCGTGCAAACCATTGGCCGACAGTAATACTCTACCTTCGATGAATCGGTCAACGACCGCGCTACGGTATATTCTAGACGGATTGAGACTCTCCCGGGACACGACTCGACGGTCGAGGATATACGGCTACAACATTGCACCGTCCCGAAGTTCGTTCTCCGGTAATTCAGGACGAGTGTGCAATTTCGTTAATAATGTTCTCGTGGTACCATCACCCATGGGCGAAACTGACTCACCGATACGCAACGTCCGCATCTGGGCGGCTCACGACCGCCTCGGGTGGTGGATTCTGGGATTCGTGTTACTAGCCATCTTGGGACTCGTCGTCAACCAGTACCTCCCGTGGCTCGTCTTCGGACTGTTCATCTACTACGTCGCGCGGCCCATTACGCAGCGACTCGAGCGGCGCATCGCCTCGCCGACCCTCGTCGCGGCGCTGACACTGCTTTTGATCGTCGTCCCGATCGTAGTGATGCTCGGTGCGATTTTGCTCGTCGCGCTCGGGCAACTGGTGACGGCGGCCGCTGACCTGCCGGTCGACAGGATTCTCGCACAGTTACCAGTTCAGATCACGGATCTCCCGAATACCCCCTCGGAGGTGTACGACACGACGGTCGTTCTGGTCCAGGAACCGTCGGTGCAGAACCTGCTCGGCTCCGTCGGCGGCGCGGTCGGCGCGATCGGGGCGACGCTGTTTAACATGTTCATCTCGCTGCTGATCGCGTTCTTCTTGCTGGTCAGCGATCGGAATATCGCCGACTGGTTTGAAACGAACGTGTTCGGCGAAGACAGCCTGGCGACCGACTACCTCTTGGTCGTCGATCGAGGACTGGGTTCGATCTACTTCGGGTACACGATGACGATCTTCGCAGTCATCATTCTCTCAGCGATCATCTACACGGTATTCAACGTCGTCGCACCGGACGGACTGGCGATCCCGTCGGCGGTGCTGTTCGCCGTCGTGACCGGCCTCTTCACGCTCGTCCCGCTCGTCGGCCGGTCGATCATCTATTTCGTGATCGCCGGGACCCTCGCAGTCCAGGCGATGACGGTCGATCCGCGTCTCCTCTGGTTCCCGATCGCGTTCCTCGCGGTCATGATCGTCGCGTTCGACAACCTCGTCCGGACGTACATCCGGCCGTACCTTTCGGGACGACTGCTCAACACTGGGCTCGTCATGTTCGCGTACCTGTTCGGTCCGCCGCTGTTCGGCTGGTACGGGATCTTCCTCGGTCCGTTCCTGATGGTCTTCATCGTGACGTTCGTCCGAATGATCCTCCCTGTATTGGCCGATCCCGAGCGTGAACGCGTCAAACTAAAGCCCGAACACACGCTCGACGAGTACGCCGAGAACGCTGGGGATCAGAAGGACATTCCCCCGTCCGAGGCGGATCGAACCGACATCGGAACGGGGTAAAATCTACCTTGACCCGCTAAACAGAGACTTTGGTTTTCACACCTTTTGATCGATCGTCCCTATTTCTCTTACCTCTATAACAAAACAAACATAATCGAGCTACTTTAACTGCTGGATATGGTTGGTGTGAGCGTGGATCAAAATAGTTGTTCACAAAGGGAGGAAGAACCAGTGAAAGAATTTAGCCGACTGTAATTGCTCGAATACTGTTTCCGACCCTCTCTCGCTTTGTCGTAACCCGCGCACCCGTCAACGTCTCATCGTACGGCCCGATGGGTGGCCCGTCAGGCTCGAGCAGATATGGCTCGGACTATTCGAGACATAATTAGTTCTGATTTTTGATTACTTCATGGCATAGATTTGCAGCGATTAGATTGACTTGAGACGGGGATGAACTATCTAGTGACATTGGCCAGTAATACTGGCCAGTCTTACCAGTCACCTCATCTGGCTCGAATAGACATTTGCTACGTTTATTGCCGTAGAAAGCGAAGAGGATGGATTGGTTTGACATCCGAAGTCTGTCTCTTCGCCCGTGTTACGGTCGCTAAGGCTAAATCGGTTGTCGCTGATCCTATCCGGTGGGTTCGGATGAAGTCAGCGGTCCTTCGCGTCGGCCAGCGAAGTGAACAAGCGACGACGCAGAAGACCTACTCTAGCTCAGTGATATCCCCAACCTGGGATCAGACCCGGACTGACCGCCAATGTTTGGGGTTCTTCTCAATTCACGAAATTATTGGTCAACATCGTTATGTCCTCAAATAATTATCTTGATGATATATGACGGACGATAGTGGTCAGACAACGACTCCGAGACGAGCATTCCTCGCCGGAACGGCTGGGACAACAGTCCTTGGAACAGTCAACACGGTAACGGGCGCGGACACCCGTCGAAACGAGGCGGAGCGAAAGAACGGCAATCGACGGGTGAACGGGCAGAACCACGGGACAGCTTCGTGGAAACCGACCGCCCATGATCTGACGATGGATGACTGCCATCGGCTTCGAGTCTGGGAGCAGACAACCGCTGAGGACCCGGACGAGGCCGTTATCTTCGTCCATGGGATGACCTACGGTACGCTCTCGATGTTCGATCCGCCGGTCGCCAAGGACTTCGGCTGGCTTCGGTATGCGGCCGAGCAGGGCAAGGCGGCGTTTGCGCCCGATATGCGCGGCTATGGCGAGACCGAACTGCCCACCGAGTTTCAGGCCCCGCCAGAGGCGAACACGCCGCCGCTATCGTTCGAGCGCGAGGCCCTGGATCTCCTCGAGGTGACGCGGTGGCTCCGCGAGGACTGCGGTTTCGATCGAATCCACTACGTCGGCTTATCGGGCGGAACGTGGCGCGGTCGCGCAGTATACGCGCTCGGCGAACCCGACTACGCGACGGTCACGCTGGCCGGGGGCTCGTTCGACACGCTCGAGGTCGGCGCAGATCTGGAAGGACCGGCGTACCTGCCCCACACTCGTGAGGAATTTGTCGAGGCGTGGACCGGCGAAGTTCCCGACGATACCGATCTCGACCAGTGGATTGGCGGCGACGAGTACACCGCCGACGAGGTATTCGATGCGGTCTGGCAGGCAATCTTCGAGAGCAACCAAGTGATCGAGGACAATCCGGAGACGATTATCAACCCGCTGGTGATCCAAGACAGGGAGTACCACCCCGAACACATCACCGACCCAACGTTCGTCATTCGTCCCTCGAACGACGGAACCATCTCCCGGGAGGGCGCGCTGAATCTATACGATGCCGTTGGTGCCGAAGACGACCGGAAGCGGTACACCGAGATTGCCGGCGGAACGCACTTCATCTTCCTCGAACGCAAGCGCGAGGAGTTCTTCGACACGGTCAATCACTTCCAGACCCAGTACTAAGTACTATTCATGCCCGCCAATCGCTACCGAATCGGCCGCGAGAATACTGTGATCAGACTCGGTGCTGAGTGGGACTCCGTCCTTTCGAGATCCGACTGAAAGATGTCCGCGCTACGATTGCACTCGGAGAAAGCCGCCAGCACGACAGTCCCGTCGCATAGCTGAATGTAGCTTCAGGTGTGCTTCGACTGGAATGACGAGAGAGTACGATCTCGTCGCGGTCAAAGATCTCGACGCCAAGAATCTGATGAATCTCCTGTTGAACAGCCGCAATCGTGTCGGAACAGCGTGGGGAACGTTCCTGTAGATACTCGAGTACAAGTGCACGTACTCGTAGCTGTCGATCCGGTCGGAACAACCAAAAGAGTGCGCGGCCTATGGCACCGAGACGGACAAACCGCTGTGGGTCCACGAACACTCGTGTCTATTGTACACCGTACAGAGACTGGAACGCGGTCTGCAACATCTTGGTACGCGGTCCGATCCGGGTGTTGGTGATCCCCAGGAGCTAAGATCCGCCCATCCAGTTCTCCCCCTTATTGATCCGGCCAGCACCAAGGAGGGTGGACTTCTGGAAATAGCGCTATTCCATAACCACCTTCCAAAACTCGACGATGCAGGCTGCATCAACTGGGACCGTGACTAGCGGTTAGTTGAGAATGGCCTACGTTTTGATGAGATTCGTCAGTAGGACAGGTCTCAATTCGGATCTCAACAGATGGTGGCGAAAGCATGCCTTCGCGGGGCTATTACTTAACTAGTCTGGAGTTCCATCAATAAGTACTAGAAGACTGCAAATGCGCGAACTTCAAAATATCAGGGGTTTTCATCCACACGACCTTACACAACGGCAACGACTATTATTGTTCTTCGTCATCGGTCTTGTTTCAGTCGTCCTCTTCTACACGCTCGTCTACAACTGGGGAATGCAGTCACTCGAAGGCCGTCCACAATCTATCTTCCGCTCATTCCAGACAGTGATTGAAACGATGACGACAACCGGGTACGGTGCGGATTCGCCCTGGACGACGCCGGTAATGAACGTCCTGATGGTATCGATTCAGTTGACCGGTGTCATTATCGGTTTTGTCACGCTGCGCGTCTTGGTCATCCCGCTGTTTGAGCGGACACCGTTGAACCTCGCCGACCGTCTCACGACCAAGGAGAACCATGTCGTCATTGCTGAATACCAGCGTGACACTGATATGCTCCTTGCTGAACTTGAAAAACTTGATATCGACTATGTCCTCATCGAATCCGATGAAGAGGAGGCGAAACGCCTCTCAGATGACGGCTATCAAGCTATCAATGGCGATCCCCAGGAACGAACTACCCTTAACCGTGCTACGATCGAACGAGCATCACTTCTTATCACTGACGCCGGCGACAAAACCGCGAGCATCGTCCTGACTGCGCTGGAAGCTAATGAAGACCTACGAGTGATTAGTTTCATAGAATCAACACGCCATGAAAGAGCGCTCACGGAAGTCGGTGTGGACCGGAGTGTCGCCCCCCACGCACTAATCGGTCAGCAATTGGCAACAAAGGCAACAGTACCCGTCACAGTCGACGAACAGCCCAATCGCAATGAGATTGATATCCGCGAGATACTTATCAGGCGAGATAGCCCACTCCACGGCATCCGGGTGCGTGACTCACCAATCATAGACCACCCGAACCTGACCCTGGTTGCTGGATGGTTCGACGGCGAGATGCGTCTGCTGCCGGCACTCGACGATAAACTCACGCCGAATACCGTTCTGGTTGTTGCCGGACCCAAGGACGAACTCAATGAAATAACGAGCGAGACCGCGGGTATCCGGTCTCGACGTATCGAAAAGTCCTCCAATATCATCGTTGCCGGCTTCGGCGAGGGCGGGGCCGCAGCCGTCGAAGCGCTACCGGAGGATGTTTCGGTGACGACGATCGACGAATCGGAGGAAGCTAATCCTGATGTTGTCGGTGATATTACTGAACCCGAAACGCTCCGTGAAGCCGGCATTCAGGATGCCTCATCAGTGATCATCACCGTTGACGACGATTCGACCACATTGTTGACGATTGCTATAGCCCGCTCGCTCTCTAGGGAGGTAGAGATTCTGGTCCGTGTAATAGATAGAGAGAAGACGAGGCCAGCATTCAAGGCGGGCGCCGACTACGTCCTCTCTATCCAACGAGTGTCTGCCCGCCTGGTCGCAACAGAGGTCCACGGTGAACGCGTCATGGATCCAATGAGCCAGATCCGTCTAATTCGGGCCGACGCAGCTCCGTTCGCTGGCGAGTCACTGATGGACGCCCGCCGTAACACTGAGCGAAAATGGACCGTGATCGGTATCTCACGGGGAGACACTATCTACACTGACGAGCAAACCACTATTGAGGCTGACGACGAGGTGCTCGTTGCAGGAAGTGACGACGCAATTCAGGAGTTCGAGCAAACAGCTAGGGTGCCATAGGACGCTTAACACACTTTTGAGATACCAGTTGAGAGGTTTGTTACCGTCGCTTCCGATTGGTGTTAATATTGGCTGCCTCTCAGGCACCCTCTCTTTGGGTGCTGCTGGGATGTGTGAAGAGCCTATGAAAATCCTGCAAGCGAATTTTCCACTTGATCAGTGATAGTTGTTCGGGTGAGCGCAGCGCTCACCCGAACAAGGGGTAAGAACCGCTGGAAAGCGGTGACTTCGAGAAATGGAACTCCGGGCAGGCGGAGGACTTCTTGTTTGCGGTGCTGTTGCTGTTGGGAGCGCGAGCAGGTCGCGCCTGAGAGGCTGGCCGCCTCTCAGGCGCTCACCCCCGGTGGATCGTACATTTCCTTTCGTGTGAGCATGTAGAAGATCGAGACAAGCATTTTCCGAGCTGTTGCAACAATTGTTATCTGGTGGTTCTTCCGTTGTTTCAGCCGGGTGTAGAAGTTCCCGAAGTAATCATCACATCGTACTGCGATGTTTGCACACTGAACGAGGGCCCAGCGCAACGGCGCTGAGCCCTCTTTACTGATGCTGCCGCGTATCTCCTTGTCGCCCGACTGGTGAACCATTGGATCAAGCCCAGCGTAGCTCACGAGTTGCTTATCGCAGTCGAAGCGATCAATCTCACCAACTTCGGCAACGATGACAGCAGCAGTATACTGGCCAACTCCCGGAATCGACAGCAGCCGCTGGGCTGCTGGCGATTCCAGTACCTCTTGCTCGATCTTCTCTTCGACGGCCTCGATCTGTTCGTCGTAGGCGTCGATCACCGAGAGATGAGCTTCGATGATCGTCCGATCAGCATCACTGAGCGAGAGTTCCGCGAGGAACTCTCGCCCAGTTGGGCCAAATAGCTCGCTGTCGTACGTGTTGTCCGTACGCGTGAGGACTGCTCTGACGCGGTTTTTCTCAGCAGTCCGTGACTCGACGAGCGACTTGCGTGTCCGGACGAGATCCCGCAGTGTGCGGATCTCGTCCGGTGGAACGTAACTTTCAGCGAGCATATCTGCCCGAAGCATCTGAGCAAGTCGCTTGGCGTCGACGCGATCGGTCTTGACCGTCGCGTCGGCGATGATCCGGTTCTTTGACGGATTCACGAGAGTAACATCGAGATGCTCATCGAGCATCTCGTAGATCGGGCGATAGTTGCCCGACGCTTCAATAGCAGCTTCGCCGCCAGAATACTGCTCGGCGAGTTCGTCAAGACGGTCGTTTGGCAAGCGAATCTCGTCTTGCAGGTTGCCGTCGCCGTCGACGACGGCAACCTGCGAATACCGTTTGTGGGTGTCAATGCCGAGGTACATGGAACGCCTCCGTTGGGGCTGATCACGCGTGAATCGGAAAGGCGCCTATACGTGCTCTGTGGCACAGTGTTCTTCTTCCTTTCACGGGCTAGGACCGGTCGTTCTAGCGTGCTTGCTGCACTTCTTCTCACTCGGTCTCTGCCAACCCCTGTTATCCTGATCCACGCACAGGGGCTTCAAAGCAGGATTTTCATAGAGTCATTCTACGCCACCCGATCATCCCTTCGACCATGAATTCACAACTTCAGATGCGAGGAATTGATCCCCGCTACCGAACTCAGAGATGTTAAGGCACCTACCACACACCCTCCCAATTCCACCAGTATTCGGTGGAGACCACTCCCCCGGTCTCCACGATTTTGATATTCTAACCGCATGGATTTGGTAACGTTCTTACGCAAAGCTACGAAAACGAGGCGCCACAACGACGCAAGTAGTCTGGTCTAAGAGCGGATCGATCGCGAATTCTTATTACAAGAGGCTACCAAACGTTAGACAATAACGATCAGGGATACGGTAGCCCCTCCAGTTATTTGATTGAATACTGATATTTTCCTCTTCTGGTCAATTGCTATCGTTATTGTCACCAAATCTTACTATACAAGGAACATCGACTACTGGCTACTCGAGCAGTCGAACACCCTCACTCGGAGTGTATTCATATCTCCCGGCGGTCGTGACAGCCTGGTCTCGCAATTCTACTCGCCTCCGAGTGATGTTCCCGAACTCGTAGCTCAACCGACTCAGCGACATGACGAGTATATAGTCCTCAAATGCTGGCGCCTGCCTCACCCAATGGTAGCCGCGACTTCAAATATAAACCTATGACCCCATAGCAGTAGTCTACCCTCCCGAACTGAGAATCAGGAGAGAACAACTTCCCGTCATAGATCCACATTATGGCCAGAAGCACTTAAAGAGCAGATTGAATATAGCCAACAGAGAGAGGACAGATCAAGACTCACGATTGCTCTTGAGCACAGCAACGTGAAACTCGAACCAGACTCTCTCGACTGCTAGAGACTATATATCATATCCTCATCGCTAAGTCGCCCTTCAATAAATCCAAACAGCGAATCAAGACCGATAGCCAGTAACGCGCCAGGAATGGCGCCGGCAAGCAGCTGAGGGATATTGAAGAGCGAAATTCCACTAATGACCCAGACACCAATACCCCCTCCTCAACTAGTTCAGTGATGCAGACTTGTCTTCGCTGACGTCTGATATGCTGTTGAAGCAAGAGTGTTCCTACGAACAACTCTAAGTAAATCTACACCTCGTAAAAAGGTTGTAGCACCACCAGCAATCGTCATACATTGATAGGATGCACCGACTTTTGGCAACTTCTAGCGAACACGAAAGGAATGAGCAAGTAAGTACTGTAGACGCTCTATTCACTGTTGACGCATGTCTCGAGCGCTGGACTGGCTGTACTGGATAGAGGGAATAACACCTTGATCCACGAGTGAGGACGTGCCCTCGTGTCTACGACCTGCTCGCTTCTCAAACTGGCCTATAGATACCACCGTCTTGCCCGGGTTGTCCCTGGTAGATCGTCTTCTCGAGGCCGTACGGATCGGGATACACCGATTTTCCGTAGCTTTGCGTAAGAGCGACCCCTCAAGTGCAACCGGGCAGAGAATTGGCTACATGT
This sequence comes from Natronococcus sp. JC468, assembly GCF_012163165.1. NCBI lineage: Archaea > Methanobacteriati > Methanobacteriota > Halobacteria > Halobacteriales > Natrialbaceae > Natronococcus > Natronococcus sp. JC468. Next base: position 67,994 of record NZ_JAAVUO010000013.1, on the reverse strand, counting down.
TTATTGCCTTCCCGGCCTACTGTGACGTGACCGACTGCCGGTCGTGAATAGGTCCTGCTTGATCTACGAGTCGCCTACCGTTGCGACCGTTACTAACCGCGATGATTTCCGAAACAACACTCAAGGCGATTTCGACTGGTGCATCGCTACCCAGATCTAGCCCGACCGGAGTCGCGATCCGTTCGTGATCACGTTTCGAGAGTTCGACACCCTCTTCTTCTAGATCTGATTGAAGCTGTTCAAATCGTTTTCGGGGCCCCATCAACCCAATGTACGGGGCTTCTGTATCAAGTGCTGCCTCGAGTGCGAGTCTATCGTCGACAAAGTTGTGGGACATAATGAGAACGGATGTCCGCCCATCGATTCCGGCATCGGATAGGTTGGATGGATGGACTGCTAAGACGCGATCTGCAGTCGGGAACATTTCGTCATCAGCACGTCCGCCACGAGCAGTCACGACTGTAACTTCAAGCCCGACCCGCGCTGCGAAGCGGACAACGGGGTGAACATCCGGCTGGCTACCGAATACGACCAGTCTTTGAGAGGGTTCGATACCGTCAACAACGAGTACTATTTCTCCCGCCTCAATTGACACAGAGATGCGGTCAGTACTCCCTTCAGTTGCACACGTCCGTGCATCCGCTTCAATATCTGCGATAACCGAGTTAGGAAGGGGCGTTCGCTCACGAATGCGACGATCATTAGCTCTTGATCCCCGTTCGTTGATAACCGCTCTAGCTCCGACGGGAATCGAAGGATCGTCGCTCTCGATTGCGGTTACGAGACTACATGCCTCGCGGTTCGCGCGTGCGTCAACCACCTGCTGCCACGAGTCATCGACAGGTTCGATAAGAACGTCGATGACACCATTACAGCCGAGACCGAGCCCCCAGGTATCGTCGTTTGTAAGATCGTATGTGACGATAGTCGAGGACCCGGACTCGAGAACCGTATTTGCATCCTTCTGTAGTGGACCATGGAGACAACCAGCAGTGATTCCACCATAGGATGTTCCATCAGATTCAATCACCATTTTGGCACCGGGTCGTCGATAAGCCGTCCCCTCGACATCGACGATCGTTGCGACCACAAATTGAGAGTTGGCTGCAAGAGCTTGCTCAATTTGCTGGTAGACCTCGGATGTAGTGGTACTCCATGAATCTGCCGCCATATGCATAGATTGACTATTCGACCGACACATATATGGTTGTCGTTAGTCATTGTCATACTATGCCTATAGAGATAGATATTACGTTAAATGGGGCTGAACGTACGTTCGAAGCTGAACGGTCGGATTCGCTCCTTGATGTTCTTCGTCGAAATGGCTACACTGGCGCGAAACGTGGCTGTGATACGGGAGACTGCGGTTTCTGTACTGTGTCTGTTGATGGGGAACCAGAGCGCTCCTGTATCAGACCGATCACCACAATGGATGGAGCAGAGATCGAGACCATCGAGGGACTCGGTACTCAGGATGACCTCCACCCAATTCAGGCAGCGTTCGTCGACAATGCCGCCCTCCAGTGTGGATTCTGTATCCCCGGGATGATCATGCAGTCACGAAGTTTGCTTCAGGACAATCCCGATCCTACTGAAGCCGAGATCCGCAAGGGACTCTCAGAGAACCTTTGTCGGTGCACCGGCTATGAGAAGATCATCGATGCCGTACAAGACGCGGCTGAACGGATGAGTAGCGATCAGACCATTGCTACTGACGGTGGCGACTCGACTCACGAAATAATGGCGTGTTCAAACCAGAAGTGCAGCAGGGGTGAGAACGATGAGTAAACCTGATGAGCCACAAAGTGATGAGACTCACCAGCAATCGACCTCCGTCGAGGACGAACACCCCCTCGAGTGGGACGAGAGTCCGAACAATCGCAAGTCTAAGAGCGAGCGACAGGCCATCTCCAAGCGCGAAGAGAAAAACGACGCTCGAAAAATAGTCACGGGTGAGTCGAAATACACTGCCGATTACGCGCTAAATTTCCCGGATTTAGCTGAGGCGGCGGTCCTACGGTCAGATATTGCACACGGATACGTAACCGAGATCGATACGAGTGCCGCTGAAGCAATGGAGGGAGTCCATGCAGTCATCACGCCAGATTCCGACGAGGTACCTGACACGATGTATACCTCTGCCGGACAGTCGTATCCCGAACCAAGCCCATGGGACCTGACCGTTCTCCGGCGAAAAGTGCGCTATGTAGGCGATCCAATTGCTGCTGTAGCAGCTACAGATGGCCAGACAGCTGACAAGGCTATCAGAGCGATTGATGTCACGTACGAAGAGCTAGACGCCGTTCTTGATCCAGAAGAGGCAATGGAGCCTGATGCACCACAGATACACGATCCCGATCAAGTAGAAAACGTTCAGCCGGGTGCGGATTACGAACGGAATATCGAAGCGCAGACCGAAGGCGAAATCGGCGATGTGGACGCAACATTCGAGGAGGCAACGACCAGAGACGACTGGATTGTTACTGAGACCGAGTGGAAGACACCGTACCAATCCCACTGTGTCCCCGAACCACATACGACTATTGCACATCGCGACGAGGACAATCGCTTTCACCTCATCACGAGTACGCAGGTTCCGTACCATACACGACGGCAACTCGCACATCTGTTCGATGTTCCGATCAGAGATATTCGGGTGACGAAACCGAGAATCGGTGCCGGATTTGGCGCCAAACAGTCGATGCTGCTCGAACCAATTACGGTGGCGCTGATGCTGGCTGCGGATCGCCCTGTGAAACTAGAGACGACGCGCCGCGAGCAGTTCTATGCCATGCGGTTCCGACGCTCTGCTCGAGTCCGAATGCGAAGCGTCGTTACCCAGGAAGGGGAGATCAAGGCACTCGATATGTCGGCGGTTACGAACTCGGGCGCATACGGACCCCATGGATTGACAGTAACTAGTTCTATTGCGACGAAACCGCTGCCGCTGTACACACATACACCGAATATTCGGTTTGAGATGAAAGCAGTCCATACTAATCTCCCGATCGGGGGCGCAATCCGCGGCTATGGAGCCCCGCAAGGGCACTTTGCGCTTGAGGGCCACATGGACGAAGTCGCCAACAAACTAGGGCTTGATCCCATCGACCTTCGGTCGCGGAATCTCATCGGTAACGGTGATCTGGATACTGCATCGGGTGTCACGACGGATGGTGAGCATGTCCGTCGGATTCGCTCGTGTGGTATTGATGAGTGCATCGAACGCGGGAAAGACGCTATTGGCTGGGAAGAGATCGAGCAGCCCGAAGAGGAGCATCTTCACCGGGCCTGTGGTGTTGCTCTCACCGCTCAAAAAAGCGGTGTCGCGGGCGACGAACTTGGTGCTGCACATATCAAAATGAACGAGGACGGATCGTTCATCCTTCAAACAGGCGCTGTCGATATCGGGCCCGGTGCGGACACTGCAATGGCACAGATCGCTGCAGAAGTTCTCGGTGTTTCACCTGAGGATGTTCTCGTTCAACCCTCGGATACGGATATCTCACCGTTCGATTACGGAGCATATGCATCCTCAACAACGTACGTTACCGGAAGTGCAGTGAAAAAAGCAGCCGAGGATGCACGAACCCACTTATTTGAGTTCGCCTCACAGATGCTCGATGAACCAGTAGAGATCCTCGAAGCCCGTGATGGAGCTGTCCATTCGAAACAGACTGGCGACTCGGTCACGATAGAGGAGATCGGCTATGAGTCGATATACGGCGACAGAGTGCGCGAGCAAATAATGGGCCAGGCGAGCCACAGTACGGACGAGTCACCTCCCCCGTTTGGCGCACAGTTTGCCGACGTGACCGTCAACGAGCACACTGGTGAATTCGAGATCCATCGACTCGTGTACGCAGTCGACTGTGGCATCGCGATCAACCCAGACCTCGCAGAAGGACAGGTTGAGGGAGCAATGCATATGAGTTACGAGCTCGCAGTGTCAGCCGGTCTCTCGTTTGAAGACGATGGTACCCCGGAAACCCTGGGGTTCCGTGACTATGGGATGCCAACGACAGAGGATCAGCCTCCACTCGACTCAATTCTCGTCGAAACATACGAGCCAACGGGGCCATTTGGCGCAAAATCTGTCGCTGAGATCCCCGTTAACGGCGTTCCGCCAGCATTGAGTAATGCGATTCGCCGTGCTGTCGGCGTTAGGGTCAACGACTTGCCAATCACTGCTGAGAAGATCCAGGCAGAGATTGACAACGACTAGCTGACCCGGTACTCATACACCGTGTTGTTCGCTAAGTGGGGTATCGTCGCCGATCGTCCCGTATTCATCGTCTTCGGTGATGAGCATCCCTCCTGTCCAGAATTCAGTGCCGCTCGCCCGAGTTCGTAGGCGGTTCGCCACCGTTCGCTATCGAACAGGCCGCCGGTGAGCAGGAAGCGACATGATTTATATCCATGTTATTGGGGGGTGTAATAAAAATCAATATTTCACAATGTATGGGTGGCGGGGTTATAGGTTGTTCGTCACCCGTGCTAATCGACGATAACATCGACGTGCTTCCAGCGTTCGACGTCAACCAATCCCCGGTTTGTGAGGCGGTACTCGGGAATGACTTCAAGCGCAAGAAATGAGAGCGTCATCAGGCCATGACGATCGAGACCGAGGTCTTCTGCCCGGACGATGACCTCCTTAAACCGTTCGCAAACGGTTGACAGCGGGTCGTCGGACATCAACCCGGCGACCGGAAGCGGCAACGCTGTGATCTCTTGTCCGTTCCGCTGTGGGTCATAGACAGCGATGCCGCCATCGATTTCACGAAGGTGATTCCCGATTCGGGCCATCGTGTCGTACGTCGTCCCCGCGACAACGCAGTTGTGCGCGTCGTGAGCGACCGTCGAACCGATCGCTCCGCGCTCGAGACCGAGACCTCGAACAAAACCACATCCGATACCGGCGTTCTGACCATGTCGTTCGATCACCGCGAGGGGAAGCACATCGTCGTCGAGCACCGGTTCGATTCGCCCCTCAACGACGGGGAGAGTCGCCTCTGTACGCTCTGTTTGAATACCATCTGCAATCGCGAGGGTACGAACCGTGACTTGCTCCGTTTCTACCGGCAAAGTGAGCGCGAAATCCGCTCCTGAAACGGGCTCGAAATGGACGGTTTCTGATGATAGAGCGGTTGACGAAGGGGAGTAAACGGAACTCGTCGGATCAATCTGTCCGTCGATGAGGACACGGTCGACGTCCCACGATTCGAGGTCGTTGAGCAGGACAAGGTCGGCAGGTGCGCCAGGCTCGATCCGTCCGTACGGAAAGTCGTAGCACTCCGCCGTGTTTAGCGTCGCCATCTGAACGGCCTCAATTGGATCGACTCCTTCTTCGATCGCCTTTCGCACCGCAAAGTCAACGCCGCCGTTTTCGACCAGGTCGACGACGTCCCGATCGTCCGAACACAGCGAAAGTCGACGCGTTGGGACCTCGTCAACGATTCCGACGAGATCTGCGAGATTTTTCGATGACGATCCTTCGCGAAGGTACACGCGGAAACCGAGATCGACTTTCTCTCGTGCCTCGGCCTCGGATATACACTCGTGATCGTTGTCGAGGTACCGCGCTGCCTCATGTAGATCCGAGCCGCTGGCTCGCGGAAGGTGACCGTCGACGGTGAGCCCCCGTTCGCGAGCGGCGCGTATCTTCGCGTGCAGATCCGGGTCGTTTTCGACGAGCGCGGAGAGGTCCATCACTTCGCCGAGCGCAACAACATGTTCGTGCTTGAGCAACGACTCGACATCGTCGGCATCGAGTGTCGCCCCACCGTCTTGTAAATTCGAGGCTGGAACGCTCGATGGGACGCTAAACCGCACTTTCAATGGCGTTTTCGTCGCATCCTCGAAGACGGCACGGACGCCGTCTGCCCCGAGAACGTTCGCGATCTCGTGGGGGTCGTGGACGATACTGGTCACGCCGCGCGGTATCATCGCTTCTCCGTACTGGGGAATCGTGACCATGCTCGACTCGACGTGCTTGTGTGCGTCGATCAACCCCGGTGCGATGTATTCGGCTTCGAACGTTTGTTCTGCCGGCCGTTCCTCGAGCGCGACTATTTCACCATCATCGATAGCGATTGTCCCCTCTTGAAGTGCGCCAGCGTTGACGTTGACGATCGTTCCCTGAACGAGTGTGTCTACCCGGCTCATGGTATTACACGTCGGTTGGACGTTTGTCTGGCGATCGCATCATTGAATAGACCGTTCGCCCCGTTCTGGACGAGCCCAGTTCGGCTCGAAGAGACGGACGATCCACAGTCAATCGTCCTCCTGCATAGCAGCGGGATCGTGCGGTGAGGGATCATCGCCAGTGACTGGTTCCTCCAGCCCGGATTCGAATTCGTCGTCTGGTCGCGAAACAAAGGTATTGAGCAAGACTGCAGAAAATGCAGTCATGATCACCGCATTTCCGAAGAAAATCTCGGCGCTTCCCGGCAATGCCCCGAGCGCTTCGGGACGGACTTCAACGCCGAGTCCGAGTCCGATCGAAACGGCGATGATGACCATGTTGCGACGGTTCATCTGTTCGTTGAGAAAAATGAGACGAAGACCGCTCGCCATCACCATACCGAACATGATGAGTACGGCACCACCGAGTACCGAGTCCGGGATCGTCGCAACGATCGCACTGATCTTGGGAATGAAGCCGAGGACGAGAAGAATACCGCCCCCGATACCGACTACGTATCGACTCATCACGCCGGTAAAGTTGATTATCCCGACGTTTTGAGAGAACGTTGTCAGCGGAAACGCACCAAAGATCCCACCGAGTGAACTGCCAAATCCGTCGACGAACAGTCCGCCGCGAATCTCGCGTTCTTTCGGATTTCTCCCTTCAGCGGCCGTGATACCGGACATATCACCGATTGACTCGATCGCCGCCGTGATAAAGAGTGCTGTAAATGTGAGGATTGCTACCGGTTCGAACGCGAATCCGAACCGACCGGGAACTGGAAGCGCGAACCAGTTCGTCTCCGCGACGGGAGTGAAGTCTACGATACCGATTGCAATGGCGGCCAAATAGCCGACGGCAATTCCGACGAGTATACTGAGAACTCGCCAAGCGCCCTTCATAAAGAGGTTCATTCCGACAGTGATCCCGAGAACGAGCATCGCGAGTCCGAGATGGTAAAGCGCACCGTAATCGGGGGCTTCGGCGCCGCCGGCCGCGTAGTCAATTCCGACGGGGATCAAATACAGACCGATGATCATCACGATGAGGCCAGTGACAAGCGGCGGGAAAAACCGTTTGACACGGCTGAACTGCCACGCAATGACAACCTCTACCAGAGATGCGACGACAATTGCCCCGAACACCGCATCGAGACCATACTGCCCGCCGATAGCGATTGCTGCTCCAACGAACGCGAAGCTCGAGCCCATAACGATCGGGAGTCGCGCGCCGACCGGTCCGATTGGAAACACCTGTACGAGCGTCGCGAGGCCTGAGAAGATCAGGACCATCTGAATGAGATAGGTTGTGTCCGCTGCGCCGAGCCCGATTGCTCCCGAGACGATGATCGCGACCGCGATCGTCGGAACAAACATCGCCGAAACGTGTTGCAGTCCTAAGAAGAAGGACTTGAGGGCCGGTGGTTTCTCTTCCAGCTCGTACGCCAGTTCGATGGACCCATCATTGGGTGACATGAGATAACATGCGACAAATATACATGCACCGTCATAAAGTCTTGGTAGGGATGATACTGACAACTCTTTTTGGTATTTAGATACAATCAGCTGTCTCTTAGATGTACCTTTCCTAAATAATTCACAGCTATGTACAAACAGCGGATAGAAGATGACGATGAAGATGGATACGATTACGTGCTTGATATGATCCCGCCAGCGGAAATATAGTAATAAAGGATAAATGCAGCGGTCAGAACCCACTGTCCGGGATGAACATCTTCTCCCTCACCCATAGCAGTCTTGATCGGCGGATAGCTAATGATACCGGCTGCGAGTCCATCTGCGATGGAAGCCGTAAGCGGCATAACGGTGATCGTGAGTCCGCCCGAGATGAGCCACGCAGGGTGTTCCCAGTTGAGGTCGGTCACACCCTGTAGCATGATAATGCCAACGACTACCAACGCCAGATACGACGCGTATTGCGGGATTGCAGCGATTAGTGGAACAGCTGCCAACGAGAGCAAGAAGAACACGCCGACCGTAAGCGCGGTCATACCGGTTCGACCCCCCTCCTCGATTCCGGTCGAGCTCTCGATGTATGTCGTGACTGTCGAGGTGCCGATTATCGCACCGAATGTGGTACCGACCGCGTCTGCCATCAGCGGTTTTTCCATCTCTGGTAGGTCGCCTTCCTCGTCGAGGAAACCACCGAACTGCGAGACGCCGATGAGCGTGCCTGCAGTATCGAAGAAATCTACGAAGAAGAAGGTGAACACAACCAGTACAAACGTTGCCGGATCAATCTGGTGGAACCCCTCGAGGAATGCTCCGGCCAGCGGCGTGATATCATACTGTGGAGCTGCAAGTTGGGCCGGTGCAAGAACGCCGCGTTCAACGATGCCAGCGAGCGTAAGCGCCCAGCCTGCAATCGCCGTTGTGATGATGCCGATGATAATTGCACCAGTGATGCCGCGAGCGTACAGGATAAATGTAAACATCAGACCCCCAAGTGCGACGAGCGCCACGGGATCGGTCGCGACATCGTTTAACTGAACTAACGTCGCGTCGTATGCCACGATGACGTTCATTTCGATCAAACCCAGCAAAAGCAAGAACAATCCAATCCCTGCGCCGACAGCGAACTTGACTGGTGCCGGAAACAGTTCGATAATATAGCGTCTCGCGCCGAAGCACGTCAGTGCCATGAAAATTATCCCTTCGACGAACACCGCAGCGAGTGCGGTTTCCCATGGAACACCCAGTAGTATCACAACGGTGAACGCGAAGTACGCGTTCAACCCCATTCCGGGCGCTAATCCGAAGGGACGATTCGCGTGAAATGCCATCACGAGAGTGCCGACGACAGCCGCCAGAATAGTCGCGATCGCAATCATTTGGAACACCTCTTGATCGGTGTAACCCTCGATCTCGATTGCTTCCGAAAGAATTGCAGGGTTGACGAGAATGATGTACGACATCGTGAGGAACGTCGTTGCGCCTGCGATTACCTCCGTTCTCAAATCCGTCTCATACTCTTCGAATTCGAAGTACTCCGCCAACCGCGATCCTGGATCGCGTGATTTCGACATGTGATGCATGTCATCTTATACCATCCTATATGTTTCCCTAACTCACCATTTTCGAGATGAAACACAGTGGTCGTCTACTGTCTGATAACACGTCGCAACTGATCTAGTACCTATGGAAAGTTCTGAAAACATTATCCACAACTTTTACCGTATTACGCTTCTGTGTTGGATTCTGCCTCCTGAGGGGTATACAATAGTCACAAACAACGATGGGTTGTCTGAGAAGCTTGCTCGAATTATAGCCCATCACAATCCTCAATAAAGAAATACAAGCAATCTTTAATGTTTATTAATGGTATAGGGGTATTGATAATGACAAGCTAGCGTTAAAGATGGGACGTAGACCATTTGTGTGTTCAATATATACAAACAAGAGCTATTATCCATATTAACACGACACATCCAATCGGTTCTCGGGATTGGCCAGCTCTGATATTACACCAGTATGGGTGTAATTTCTGAAAGCACGGAAAACAACTGTCCAGAACCGAGAGTTCCAAGATGTACACAAGCAAATACCAAACACTGGTAAACAATCCAACAACATTAATTTGTCCGCTGGTCGTTTCAAAGAGTCGGATGCTATGTCTCGTCCTTAACTATTTCGGAGCTTCTTCTATGCATATTGACGTTCACTTCGATAACGTTCGCTGCTTTTGTTACCAAATCAATGATTTTCTGGTACTCAGAATCCTCCCCAAACATGCTCTTGGGACCGGAGACACTCAGCGATCCTAGTACAGCTCCATCTCGGGATCTAATTGGAGTACCAATAGCTTGGAACCCCTCGATCTCTTCTTCGTTGTTCTGTGAGTATCCTTGCTCACGAATATCCGCCAGTTCTTCGAATAGATGGTCTTCGGAGGTAATCGTCTGCTCGGTGCGAGCGGGCAGGCCATAGCGATCAATAATTTCTTCCACTCGCTCTCGGGGAAGATATGCAAGGATTGCTTTCCCTGAAGCAGTAATATGAAGATAATCACGTTGTTGGAATTTAGCCATCTGATACTTGTAACCAACTGCTTGTTCTCCTTTCGATTTATACAAATTGTGCCCACGGCCGTTCTCCTCAACAACCAAGTGGGCGTACTGTCCTGTTTCTGTGGCTAAGTTGTCGACCTCGCTGTTCCCTATCGTATAGAGAAGGCTTTGATTCCGGACGTACTCCCCAAAAATCAGCATATCGTATGATAGTCGGTAGCAACCATTATCATGCCTAACGAGACCGCCCTTTTCAAGAGATTTGAGATAGGTATACGTCGTACTCTTCGACTCACCAAGATGATTAGCGAGCTCTGTAACACCTGCTCCATCCAGATGCATGAGAGCGCGTATGATATCGATTGCATTGAGTACGGTTGTTAATGTACGTGGATTAGACTTCGTGTTGTCAGTTGGCATAACACAGTATCCAAGGCAAACCCTCTTCAATATTTTGTCAGCGTTCAATATATACGAACGCTCTATTCGATGTCTGAGTACGACACACCTGATGGTCCAATCCGAACTGTCTAATCAGTGCAATCGATTATATACTTGTGTATAGAAAAACAGGTCATGACCATCGATACAGTAATTAGTGGAGGTACGCTTGTTACCAGCCGGAACACCCTTTCTAGCGATCTGGCGATAGATAATGGAACTATTGTAGGAATCGGCGACAAAGACTGTATGCCGGAATCCGAGGAAACTATCGACGCTTCGGGGCTTCTGGTGATGCCCGGTGTGATTGACCCGCATGTGCATATCGATGACCATGTTTCTCTCGACACGTACGAGACGGCCACCAGCGCTGCTGCGCTGGGCGGTGTCACGACGGTCATTGACTTCGCTTGGCAGTCGTATGTCAGTGAAGACAATCCCTGGGAGGAAGAAAAGACATTGCGGGAAGGCGTCACGCGCAAACGCGAAAAAGGGGAAAAAGCGTTTATCGATTTTGGATTACATGGTGGAATTCTCCGCGAAGATCCGGCTATATTTGACGAGCTAGCGAGCCTCGTTGAGTTAGGGATAACATCGTTCAAGATGTATACTACCTATGAATTTGGACTTTCGAACGGATTCATTCGCGAAATTTTTGAAGAACTCCAGAAAGTTGACGCAGTTGGTATCGCTCACACAGAAGACGATAGCGTCTGTGAATCGTTGACTGCCGAATTCCAAGCTGCAGACCGAGACGAACCGGTGTGGCTTCCAGCCGCTCGACCAGATTATGCGGAAGCCATGGCGGCAGACGATGTCGCCAGACTCGCACGGGAAACCGGAACCAAATACTATGGAGTTCACACTTCGTGCCGAAAGGCGGCAAACGCACTCGCGCAACATCAACATGATGGGAGCCTTATTCGAGGCGAAACTTGTACACATTACACGACCCTTACGAGGGATATTTATCAGGAATTAGGAAATCTTCCGAAGATTGCGCCACCGCTTCGTACCGGAAACGACAACGATGCGATGTTCGAATACCTCCGAAACGGGACACTGAGCGTTGTTTCAACTGATCACGTAGCGCAAACTCGTGAACGGAAAGAGGCGAGTGAGTGGTGGGAGGATCCATTCGGTGCAAATAGTCTCCAAGCGAGTCTACCTGTGTTTCATGACGAAGCAGTGAACAAACGCGGGTTCTCATACCCGTCCCTTGTTCGTCTGATGTGTACGAATCCGGCCCAGACGTTCGGGCTTCCAAAAAAAGGGACACTCGAGCCTGGAACCGACGCGGATATCGTGTTGTTCGATCCTGATGAAAAATATACGATCTCGGCTCAAGATAACGCTTCAGTTGCCGACTACACGATCTACGAGGATCGAGAAGTAAGCGGAAAAGTAAAGCGCACGTACCTTCGGGGCGAACTCATCGCGAGTGAAGGTGAGATTATCGGCAAGCCAGGTTACGGAGAGTTCGTTCGCCGCGAACGACCTACATGGGATGACGATTATACAACCGTGATCAGTAGCTGAAATCGGACGATGAACAGCCTCTCCTTGTGATACAGCGTTCGAGTGCTTTCTGCTGGAGATATACCTACTGAATGTAGGGATCACAATTGAGGGTCCGAAAGAGATAATTACGATGGTGTGAGAATGAGATACGGACACACAGTCAACAACCATGAATTCACTAGAACTTGAAATCGAAGAGCGGACGTTTACAGCGGAACTACACGAGGATGAAGCACCTGAATCAGTTGCTGCGATGCGGGAATTCCTTCCCCTGGAATCGGAACTGATGCACGTCCGTTGGAGCGGGCATGCGACATGGGTCAATATTGACGAGATTGAGCTTCCGGAGCTTCCACGGGAGAACCATACGGTGTACCCTTCCTACGGGGACATTCTACTGTACCCAGGATACAGGAACGAACAGGAAATATTGGTTCCATGCGGTTCAACCTGCTTCAAGAGTCCAGCAGGCGAACTCGCCGGTAACCATGTTGCGACGCTAGATGCAGAGCGGGAAGAACTCCGAGAAATGGAACAAGAGACACTCCGAACCGGGATGAAAGACGTAATTATTCGTCTGGAAGAGTAGACCACCGAAGAACTCACCACCAGTACACGCGGATTGTTTGGCTACCTGAGTCTCATTCAGCCGCCAGGTCATAGAGTGCTCCCGCAAGCAACCGCGTTGAAATGGCACAGTCACTCCAGTCGGTCCACTCCGCTGCGCTGTGCGAATATCCACCCTCCGAGGGGGCAAAAATGAGCCCGGCATCAGTTGCTTTCGCGATATGCATCGTATCGTGACCTGCACCGGAATGTAATTCTATAGTACTGATTTCTGCTCGTGTGGCTGCGCTGTGAAGCGCTTCAATACAGCGTTCGCTCATCGAGATAGGTTCGATATCGTACGGGCGGCTGAATGTCGTTTCAACGTCGCGCTCGTCCTCTAATCGATCTAGACACTGTCGAACACTCGAGACAATCCGTTCCATATACTCGCATTCGATATCCCGGATATCAACGCCGAGATGTACGGAGCCGGGGATAACATTGATCGAGCCTGGTTCAACATCAAACTGACCCACAGTCCCAACAGCTGTCTCACTGTGTGTCTTGACGATTTCGTTCGTTACTGACTCGATCTCGAGCGCCAGTTCGCTTGCTGCGGTCAATGCATCGATGCGAGATTCCATCGAAGTAGTTCCCGCGTGATTTGCCTCGCCGAGGATATCAATATGACAGCGGACAGTTCCGGTGATATGCGTCACTATACCAGCAGAAGCAGGGGCCTCTTCTAATCGAGTGCCCTGTTCAACGTGTAGTTCGAGCCATGAATTCCATTCGGTCGCGTCCAAGCGCTGTTCGCCCTTGAAGCCAATCTCCTCTAGCGCCTCACCCAACGTTACACCAGTGTTATCAGTAGTTGCAAGTGCATCTGCTACACTGCAGTCACCAATCGCTACTGAAGATCCAAGTACGCCATCAGAAAATCGTCCCCCCTCTTCTTCGGTAAACGCTACGACTTCGAGAGGAAGACTAGGAGATAGTTCAGCATCTTGCATGGCGCGAATCGCTTCAAGACCAGCGTATACGCCGAGTACACCATCAAACATCCCTCCATCAATGACCGAATCGAGATGGCTGCCAGTTGCGACTGAACGAGTGACTGGATCGACATTGTCCGGCACCCATCGACCGGTGATGTTGCCAACAGCATCGACGGAAACCTCCAGTCCCCGTTCCTCAAGTTTCTCTACAAAATATTCCCGTGCCTGTTTGTTGGCTTCTGTCCCAGTTAGAACTGTCCGACAATTACCTTCCTCGACAGGAACGAAGCCGAATTCGGCAGTTTGCATGATATCAGCCCGAAGTCTATCCTCGTCAATGTATTGATAGAGATGTTGATCCATTGTCTGTCTGTGGTATGGTAAATCACGCCTTCTTTTGAAGTTATCGGAAGAATAGATCCTTAAGAGCACTCAGAAACCACATCCATCTGTTCCACAAAAAATAGTACGAGCGGACCAAAGTGATACCACAGAATGCCATGACGGATAGTGATTAAGATAGGCTGGTAGAATGTAGGAATATTGTGCGTAGCTTCCAACGGATACTGCCCAAAGAAAGTTTTAAGTGAAGAGTAGTCTATATTTGAGATGCGATGACGAGACTCACGGTCGAAGATCTCAACCAAGCCGATAAAGGGCGATTTGTTGACATTCTTGGTGGCATATACGAAGAATCTCCCTGGGTAGCTGAGCGAGCCTGGTCGGAGCAGCCGTTTTCTTCTACCGAAGACTTACGGCAGACCATGGCGGATGCCGTTCGAAATTCATCACAGAAGAAGCAGCTAGACCTATTACGAGCCCACCCTGACCTCGGAGAACGTACTGAAATGACCGATGAGTCCGAAGAAGAACAAGCTTCTGCCGGACTTGATCAGCTGACTCTTGAACAGTACGAGAGGTTCCAACAACTGAATACAACCTACCGAGACAGATTTGGATTCTCGTTTATCATGGCGGTAAGAGAAGAATCAGTTGATACGATCCAGAACGCCATGGAAGAACGGATTGATCACTCTAAATCCGAGGAGTTCCAGACCGCCTTAGACGAAGTCAACATCATCGCAAAACTTCGACTCGAAGAGCTAGTAGCATCGAATGAGGAACAATACAGTTGAGAAGAACCAACCATTCGAATACAATGGCGAACACTGAGATATCGAGATACCACACATGAGCGATAGCAACGAAACCGATACCGACACTCGGAGTACTGACCGACGAACAATGAACTACGGGAAAGAAAAGGTTGCAGTCTACCGAACCTACGCCAATCCACTGGAAGGCGTTCGTACTATTCCGGAATCGTCTTTCGACGGGCGGGATAACATACTCTTCGGACTAGAAGTTCGTGTCCAGTTCGAGGGTGAGGAATTTCTGCCATCCTTCAGCGAAGCAGATAACAGCAAAGTAGTCGCGACAGACTCGATGAAGAACTTTGTCCTTCATCAGGCAGGAGAGTACGAGGGAGCGACAGCAGAGGGCTTCCTCCATTTCGTCGGAAAAGAATTTTTGGACACGTACTCACACGTTGAGGCAGTTAAAATGTCGGCGACTGAGTATCCGTTCGACGAGCGGCTCGTTCCCGGAGAGGACGGGTTTGAGCCAAGTGACCTCGTTTTCCGGGTCTCAGATGACGAATCGGCATTCGGAGAGATATACCTTGAACGGGATGACGACCGGATTGAGGTCAAAGAGCAGACAAGCGGCGTTACAGGGATCGAACTCATCAAAGTTAAAGATAACTCGTTCACGGGTTACGTCCAAGATGAGTATACAACGCTCCCAGAACGGGAAGATCGTGCGCTCTACATCTCACTCGATATTTTCTGGACCTACGACGAGCCGAAAGACGCGCTGGGGGAAGAACCACAGCGATATGTTCCAGCTGAGCAGGTTCGAGATATAGCTCAAGTAGTATTCCATGAGGTTGACTCAAACTCAATTCAAGATCTCATCTACCAGATCGGCCTTCGAGTCTTGGAGCGATATCCAGAACTCGAGTCCGTTAGTTTTGAGGCAAATAACCGAACGTGGATTGAGGTGCGTGATGACCTAGAAGGTGATGCAAGGGTATTCAGAGAACCACCCCGGCCAACTGGCTATCAACAATTCTCAATGGATCATAGCGACCTGAAGGAACAATGAGTGCAGAGTTGACTACACATGTCCTTGATACCAGCCGTGAAGGCCCTGCGTCCGGTGTCGACGTGACACTTCAACGATTAGACGATTCGGGAAATGCAGAAACAGTTAGCCAGGGAACAACCAATCATGACGGACGGCTCGATGAGCCACTCTTGACTGAAGATGAAATGGAAACCGGTACGTACCAACTCCTGTTCGAGGTCGGGGCTTACTATCGTCAATCGGAGTCGGAATCATCGTTCTTAGATACAGTCCCTGTTCGATTCATTATCGATGACGTCGATGAACATTACCATGTTCCACTTCTGTTGTCGCCAGGAGGTTACACAACTTACCGAGGAAGTTGATCGTCAGACGCTATACAAGGTCTAAAACAGATTCTTGTTGATTCTATATCTCGACCATGGTAAGTGACGTTTCAAGCTAAACAAGTCGAGACTATAGTAGTCGTTAGAACTTTCAGCTCGGAAGGTGTTGCCGTATGTAATGGACCATCTCGACGAAATTTCCGTCGAAGAACTTCAAGACGCCCTCAACAATGTTGAGGGAAACAAGCCGACACAGCGGTTGTTAGCCGCGATTGCGTACAAGAACGGCGTCACGCAGACCGAACTTGCCGAGTGGCACGATACCGGGCGAAGAACGATCTATAGCTGGCTGATACGACTTGATACGGACGAACCACTTGAGCAAGCCGTCTCTGATGCTCATCGATCCGGAAGAAAACGAAAGCTCTCAGAATCACAGCAAGAAGAATTCGAGCAAACCGTTCACGAACCGCCCGAGGAAGCCGGGATCGACGCACCGGCGTGGACGCCGGCGCTCGTTCAGGAGTTTCTCGAAGAAACCTACGGCGTCGAGTATTCTTATCCGAGTTGTCGGCGGTTGTTGAAAGAAGCTGGACTCAGCTATCAAAAACCGCGCCGTACAGCCGCCGAAGCTGGCGAAGACGATCAAGAAGCGTTCCGCGACGAGATCAAAAAAAGCGAGCGGAGATGGACGCCACAATAGTCTGCATCGACCAAACCAAGAAATCCGTGCAGGTCGAGCCGCGTGCCGCGTGGTACCCGCGCGGTACGCGGCCCTCCGTCGAATTCTCCGGGCAACGCGATTGGACGTGTTTGCTCGGCGCGATCACCGAAGACGGTGATCGCTTTTTCTCTCGATTCACCGAGTACGTCACGGCCGAGCACGCAAAACATTTCATTTTAGCATCATGCAAAGAATTTGAAGAAGACTTGATCATTGTCCTCGATGGAGCGCCGTATTTTCAGGCGTCGGCCGTCACGGACCTTGCGGACCATGACGACCTCGCCTTCGTGACGTTGCCGTCGTATTCGCCGGAGTTGAATCCTGTCGAGGAATGCTGGAGACAGCTTCAAGCGTCTCTTAGCAACCGCTTCTTTGATTCGCTTGACGAGCTGACGACAGCGATTGATACAGCTCTCGATCAACTCTCCACACCAAAAATGAGCAACTATTTCTAACTACTATAGATACATAGAGTACACCGTGCAATCATCCAATCAGTAGAGATATCGGAATGGAGTTTGAGACGTTGATACTAAGGATGAGAAATAGTATATACACTTATAATTAGTATGCTCTCCTATTTCAAATCATCAGAAGTGTTAATATCCTGAATGACACCCGGGTCTTCGGTTTCGACGAGAACAGCATCATTGCTTTCTAGAATAAAATGGCGAGCACCAGTGTCTCCAGAGACCGACGCTAGCGACTCAAGATATGATGTGTCAAAAAGAACTGGGTTGCCTCGGCGTCCCTGATAACCAGCTACGATGATTCCAGCAGCATCTGACTGATAAGTCGCTATAAGATGGTTGATTGTCGAGGAGGTAATAAACGGCATATCACCGAGAGAAATTAAAACAGCATCAATAGAGGTATGTTGACGGACAGCTCTAACCCCTGTTCTAATTGATGTTGCTTGGCCTTGCCCATATGCCTCATTAGTGATAGTCTGAACATCAAGATGGCCAATAGCATCTTGTACCCGATGGTGCTCATTTCCAGTAACCACGTATACTATGTCAACTTTCGATTCAATAAGATTTTGTATAGACTGTACAAGAACTGTCTTTCCATTGATCTCGGCAAGTAGTTTGTTTTCGTCACCAAACCGAGAACTAGTACCTGCAGCAAGTACTATTCCTGCGATAGTTGTTGAGCCGAGAGACTGTTGACAGTCGGGTGGCGAGACTATAGGAAGCGCAGTTCGGTCGGACATAGCGTATTACATTATTTGATTAGACGTCAGTGGTCATAAGACTGTACGCCGATCAGGAGTTGAGAGGGTAGTATTGGAAATCAAAACAGTGTAACTCTCGTCTGATCTCCTCCCATGACTGGAGTCGTGGGATTCCCGTTACGGACGGGGGACCCACGAGCGGAGACGTTCGCGGGTCCGCTCTATCCGTGTCCAAGAGCGACCCGTGTTCTGGGTCGGGTCAGTACGACCCCTGGTCGAGATAGCGGACTTCATCTCCTCTCTCAGGTACGTACCCTTTCCTCGACCTCGGCACGTAGTAGTACGTTTCGAGGTCGTTTCAAACTGACACGCTTCCTCCCACGAATGAACTCGTGGGCTTGAAGACGATGATCACGACGGATCCATCGGAACACAATCGGCTTCGGGGATTCGTCGACGAGTGTTTTCAACCGGGATCGATACGGGAGTACCAACCTAGCGTAGAGTGGGTAACTGAAAACTAACAGGTACAACGGGAACGGCAATAGTCTCAACAGGAGATGGGGCGGTATTTTATGAAGTTACTCGCAGAACGCCAAGGGGGTAGTGGCGATGATCATATCACACTTGCAGCGAACACGGAAGATCTGTCCAGAGAAGAAAATTGGATTCTGCGTGTTACTGCTCCTTGCTGGAAATATTACGATAACCAATCTTCTCACGAACGCGATCTAGTTGTTCAAAGAACAGGGAATTACGGAGGATATTCGTACAGATCACAAGCAAGCTCTCGAGAAGGTTCTTCGTACCGGTTACCAATCCAGTCATTGAAGCGTATTGCTCTCGAGGCATGCGCTGCGGGTAATGCACGACGTTGACCGCAGTCGGATTATCGTGTTTAGTTAAGCGAATTCCACCAGATGGCAAAGGATTGGAGCCACGTTTCGGAGGTCGTCGGCTCGACAGGACTAAAGCTATTGCTGAGCGAGGAAGTTCGATGTTTTGTCTCTATAAAAATACGTTCGATAGCATTTCGATTTCCGTGTTGAACGGAACGAAATCGGAGCTCTGCTCGTTGTAGTGCAATCGCTAGATGCTGGGCGTGATCAACGAGAACACGGCGTCAGCAACGTCATGTTTCTCACGAAACTCTCGAAGGAACTGTTATGCCAGTGCCGTCGTCCTAGTCGTAAAGAGTCATACGTGCAAGAATTCGTCGAATGAGGATTGACGGCCGCGTACAGCCAGAACTGCTGACCATTGATTCGGATCACCGTCTCGTCGAGCGCGGCATGATCCGGACTCACACCGCTGGCAGGCTGTAGATCGGCCTTCTGCACCCAGTCGTGAACAGCTTTTCGCGATCGATCGACATCGAAGTTCTAAATTTAATTGATAGTATTCGAAAGAGGTAATTAGCGGAGGTGGAGTCGAATACCCAGCTCTATCAGCTGACGCGGTGTCTGCTCTCGTTCCACAAAATCTAATTCGTTCCAGTCGCTACAACCACTGAGGCGGGTGATCTCTGCCATGAACCAACTGAAAATCATCCCACCTCATCCTTCAGCCTTAACTAAACACGACCTCGTTCGTTCTCCCAACATTCTTCTAAATCCCCGTCGTAGCTCTCGCTGGGCAGGTCTGTGAGCATTTGATCCAACAAATTTAATGACATGCTCACTTCTCAAATGGGCTCAGCTAGACAGTGCCTTTCGTTTAACTTTATCAAACATAGTTATAGGTAGAATTATTTGGAAAGTTATATATAACTAGCTAGTGTGATAGGAGCAGATGTTTACATGAGTACGCTCGTAATTTAACGAATCAGTTACTAGTATTGCGATCAGATTTTAACGGAATTCTATTCAATAGTGTCGATAGACGATCAAGGGAATCAAAGAAGAATTTATATACTTACTATATAGAATCTATTAAGATTCACAACAATTTGAATGCAATTTTCTGGTTCAGCCTGTTGATTGCTCACAGTACATCGACTATAGTTAACATTCTATAAAATATATTCGGGTAGTTATTGAAAAAGAATCTGCTCAAATATGGAGAAGCCCGACTCGAGTATTACCGCTGTTTAACATCACCAAACAAGTATGAGAAAGTAGAAAGGGCCTTTCGCTCTCAGAGAGTGGAATTCGTATAGGGAGGGCATCGAAACGAGAAGGCGACAATTCGCGTACGAACCTACGATAGCGAGACCGGTTCGCCGGTTTTGATCGCTTCGTTTGCGGCCAGCGTTAGCTCGAGCGTCTTCGCAGCGTCCGCGTAGTCGCTTTTGATGTACGATTCGTTCCGATCGGCGACAGCAGCCACGAACGCGTCTACCTCTCGACGAAGCGCCTCATTCGAGTCGTCGGACTCATACTCGAAATGCTCGTCGTCGACTGTTCCGGTAAGCGTTCTGTGAGTGAAATCGAGTTCGAGATAGAATCCGTCGCCGGCTAGTTCGAGTTTTCGACCGACCGGTGTTACGCAGTTCGTCGAGACGTGGCTGACTATATCGTTCTCATGTTTCATCGTGGTCGAGTTCACGTCCTCGAAATCAATTGATTCAACGCCAACGCGCGACCCACCAAATGCAGCTACTGTCCGGACATCGCCGCCGAAGTAACGAATTAAATCGAAGATATGTGTCGTTAGTTGGACATTGCTGCCGCCGGACTTTTCCTTCTGCCGGCCCCATTTGTGGGCAGGAACACCACCCCAGTATCGACCCTCGATGAGACTTATCGTTCGATCACTGATCAATTCTTCAGCGCGGTCGACCAGACTAGAGTATCGAGACAGGTATCCAGACTGGGAGATGACGCCGTGTTTTTCGATTACAGTGGAAACTTTTGTGGCTTTCTCAGTCGTCCGCGCAACCGGCTTCTCGATGAATAGATCGAGTTCTCGCCTAGCGGCGTCGATTGCCTGATTAGTATGCGCAAACGAGGGGATCGCCAAGACAACGGCGTCGAGCGATTCGTTTCGATAGAGTCTCTCGTGATCCGTATACACTGCCGCGTCATGCTGCTCCGCTGCTTCGCGAGCGGACTCCTCATCGAGATCGCAGATCGCGGCGATACGAACGTCATCGTGACGGTCAAACTGTTCGAGCAGGCGCTGGCCCATGGTTCCGGCGCCGATGCAGGCAATATCCATATAGCTATTAACTGGTTCGAATACTAATAAGAGTGTCAACCGGTGATATCTACCGACTGCAAATCGTGACGATAGCGTGTCAGCGGCGGCGACGGATTACTACAGGCTCGCTATTCACCCGATGGAGAGATATGACCACGCTTCAGGCCACGGTACGCGCCGCGGTACGCCTGCCAGTCATTGGTATCCGTGTTATAATCGAAGTCCTGAGTGTTGCCGAAGGTTCCGGTCTGCACCTCGACGAGGTTGACTCCGGGCAGGTGGAAGTTCCAGTACCACGAGAACGTCTCAGCGATTTCTTGGCTGCGCTGTTCGTCCTCGACCACTCGCCACTCTTGGTCGAGTTCGAAGAGGTTGACTTCTTCGGTCGATCCGGAAAGGTCCTCCTGACCGACCTCCGTCGGCACCTCGACGACGATCTCACGACCGTTGTACGGTGATCTTGTCTCTCCGGCATCAAGTGCCTGTTCGATGTCGACGGTTTCGCCAAGTTCGTTGCTCGCCGAATGATTGTGCCGGAAGTAGTAGAACGGGTGCGCGATCTGTCCGCCGTGATTCTCGATCGTCATGTCGAAGTCGACGTTGTCCGACGTCCGATCGTTGTATGTCGCCGACTCGAGGACATTGAGATCGATTTCAAAGCCAAAGTTAATGAGCTGATCGGAGATTGTTCGACCAAGGTTCGTCCGGAAGTCCGGAATGACAAGCTGCAATGAGACGACATCGCCGTCCTCGTCGACCCACTCATCACCCTGAAGTTCGTATCCTGCCTGTTCCATTAGTTCATTTGCAGATTCCTCGTCGCTCTGAGCCGGATAGTTGATATAGTCTGCAACGTAGCTCTCATCGAGCCAGTTCTCGGTTACCGCCGACGGGAGCCCGGTCTGAGCCTCTCGTGGGACGCTCTCGGTATTGTAATTCGTCGAGATGTGCTCGAAATTCAGGGCATGCGTGATCGCTCGTCGAACCTCAAGTTGTTGAAGATGTTCGGCTCCCGGACCCTGCCCAAAGAACTCGAGTTTCCGCATGAACGTGTCGTTGTAGACGGTGATGTTGTCCATGTGGTCGGGTGCCGTCCCCTCGCCGACCCACTGCTGGAGCAGCCCGAAACCGAAATCGACGTCGCTACCCTGAATTCGCTGTGCGAGAGCGTCGTCCTGTGCGAGAACAAACTCGAACTCGTCGATCTCAATCTGGTCGGCGTAGGGGTGGTCTTCGAACAGTTCGCAGTAAATCCCCTCCGTATCGTAGTCGACAATCTCGAAGGGTCCGTTCCCGAGCCCTTCGTCCATAACTGTCGAGATGTGCAGGGGCATTTCCTCAGCCATCTCCTCTTGAATCTCTAGCCGTTCGTCCTGATCCGCTGCGTCCTGTAGTTTTTCTGCCCACGGCTTGAACTTGTCACGGTGGACGCGTTGCATCTCGCCGAGGTAGCCACCTAACTGGTACTGAACCAACTCTGGATTCTGGGGCTCCTTGTACACCCGAGTCAGCGTCATCTCGTCCTCAAGGATGAGTTCCTCGATATCGCTGCCGTCTCCTTGGAAAAGCCGGGCACATTCCTCATACCAGTACTTGTCCTCGGCGGTAATCTGATCACCATTCCACCAGTACCACCCATCTTCGAACTCCACGGTTACCGCCTGTTCATTCGGATTATACTCCCAGTCACTGATCTGCTCAAGCGTCATCGAACCGTCAGCGTAAAACCGCTGAACGGGCTCGAGGAGCATCCACGACTGCGACCACGGATATCCCGTCGCCCAGGAATTGAAGTTAATTTCATCCGGGATTGTCGGCTGCCACGAGGCGATCCCGTTTGTCTCGCTGTCGTCCGTTTCACCACCCATACAGCCAGCGAGCCCCCCCGCGACCATCGCCGAACTTGCGGCGAGCATCCGCCGCCGCGTCAGGAACTCTTCAGCAGAGTCCACGGTGCCGTGTCCGTCACTGTTTGGCATACGGAACTACCAACACATTCATAGGTTAAATATTTTTCTTGAATTTGCATGTTCAAATTGGATTGACTTCGACGAGACGTGGCCGCACTTCACGCTTTGGTACACGCCGCGGTACAGGTCCAGCTGCTCGTATCCGCATGGAACTCAAATCAGTCCCGGCGAATCCGCCACAGGGCCAGGTACACTGACCCCGCCGAAACGATCGACGAGACCCCGAATACACCCAGCATACCTGCGATGACGCCGTCTTGGCTAGTGAACTGAACGGGAAGTTCAAAGACGGCACCGATGAGCAGCAGACCAACACCGATCGCGATGGTCGACAGCAGGAGTGAGCCTCGAAGGACCTTGAGAAGCCTGTAGAGCGGTTCGTCTGTTCTAGATGACTCGCTCTTCGAAGTGGTTACCATTGTGTCTGCTCTACGTTCTGTAAGATTCAATATAAATGTTTGTACGGTAGTATCAGACTCGGGTAACCAGTGGAGACAGATCGTCACAAAGATTAATATGTGTGTTGTGACAAACCATCACTCAGAGACTACCGATGTGCCACTCTGCCGAAGAGTCAAGACATGAGAGGAGCGCGACGGCCAGTAGCTGAACCATGACGCGAACCGAAACAGAGCTCAAGACCACGCGCGACGGGAGTAGCTCGCAGGACGTCATTCTCGAGGTGCGTGACGTGGACGTGACCTTCGACATGGACCGGGGGACCTCTCGCGTTCTCGACGGCGTAAGCTTCGACGTCCACCGCGACGAGATGCTCGGTATCGTCGGCGAGAGCGGGAGCGGCAAGTCAATGTTCGCGTCGGCGTTGCTCAACGCTGTCGTTGATCCCGGCCAGACCTCCGGTGAGGTCATTTACCACCCGCCCGACGGGGACCCGGTCAACGTACTCTCGCTGAGCGAAGACCAGCTCGAGCAGTTCCGCTGGGAGGAGATCTCGATGGTGTTCCAGGGGGCGATGAGTTCGTTCAACCCGACCATGAAGATCCGGGAGCACTTCGAGGAGACGATCAGGGCCCACGGGAAGAACCTCGAGGAACGGATGGAACACGGACGTCAGTTGCTCGGAGACCTCTACCTCGACCCCGAACGGGTTCTCGACTCCTACCCGCACGAACTCTCCGGCGGGATGAAACAGCGGACGCTCATCGCCCTGAGTCTGATCCTCGAGCCGAAGGTACTTGTGATGGACGAACCGACCGCCGCACTCGACCTGCTCATGCAGCGGTCGATCATGAGCCTCCTCGGGAACCTCCAGGAGGAGTACGACCTGACGATTGTCTTCATCACCCACGACCTGCCGCTCGTCGCCGGGCTGGCCGATCGGCTGGCCGTCATGTACGCCTTCGAGTTCGTCGAGTACGGCCCGAGCGAACGGGTCATCCGCGACGCTGCCCATCCCTACACGCGGGCGCTGTTGAAGTCGGTTCCGAGCGTCGACGCGTCGCTCGAGGACATGCACCCGATCGAGGGAGAGAGCCCTGATCCCGTCGAGGCACCGAGCGGCTGTTCGTACCATCCCCGCTGTCCGCTCGCGACCGCGGAGTGTCGCCAGACTGATCCGGACTACCACGAGGTCGACGACGAGCGAGGGGCCGCCTGCTTCCACTGGGAACAGGCGAGCGACGAGATCGGGTACACGCTCGGCGTCGACCCGGACGATCCCGTGGAATCGGCCGCGGCGTTCGAATCCAGCGAGGAGACGGTCGTCTCGATGGACGATGTCGAGGTTCACTTCGAACAGGCGGGGCTCATCGACGAGCTGTTCGGCAAGGAGAGCGTCGTTCGCGCGGTCGACGACGTCTCGCTCGACCTGCGGGAGAACGAGGTCGTCGCCCTCGTTGGCGAGTCCGGCTGCGGGAAGACGACCCTCGGCAAGACCGCGATCGGACTCCAGAAGCCGACGGACGGCACCGTCAGCTACCGCGACCAGGATGTCTGGGAAGCGAAGGCCGGACGCGGCGACCGCGAGTTCGAGGAGATCCGGCGCGCGCTCCAGATCGTCCACCAGGATCCGGGGAGTTCGCTGAACTCCTCCCGGACAGTCCGTGCGAGCCTCTCGGCGCCGCTGAAGCGGTGGCGACCTGACCTCGGCCCAAGCGACCGGGAGACGGTGATCTACAACCTGCTCGAGCGTGTCGGCATGAAGCCGCCTGAGGACTACGCGGCGCGGTTCCCGCACCAGCTCAGCGGCGGCGAGCAACAGCGCGTCGTCCTCGTGCGCGCGCTGCTGATGAGTCCTGACCTCATTCTCGCCGACGAGGCGGTGAGCGCGCTCGATGTCTCGCTGCGGGTGGAGATGATGGACTTGATGCTCGAACTCCAGGAGATGTTCGACACGTCGTACCTGTTCATCTCCCACGACTTCTCGAACGCGCGCTATCTCACCGAGAAGTCCGACGGGCGGATCGGCATCATGTACCTGGGTAACCTCGTCGAGATCGGTCCGGCACAGGAGATCATTCACGACCCGAAACACCCCTACACCAAGGTGCTCCGGTGGGCGACGCCGCCGCTCGATCCCGACGAGGCTCAGGAGGCGAACGCCACCGAGCCGCCGATCCGAGAGATCGACATCCCCGACCCGACGGATCCGCCGAGCGGCTGTCCGTTCCAGACGCGGTGCCCCGAGGCCCGCGAGGTCTGTACGCGGGAGGCGCCCGACCTGAAAGACACCGAGGGAGCGTCGCGCGTCGCCTGCTTCCGCGAGGACGACGACCACGAGTACTGGGACAGCGAATCGATCGGTGGCGACTCCATCTCGCTCGACGAGGCTGAAGCCGACTGAACCGTCCGAAGGTTTTTGCTATCGCGACGAAACCTCGAGGATAGATGGGCAGTAAGTACAACAAGACCTACCTCGATCACCTCTGTGACTACGAGAGCGCGTGGCGGATGCTGTTTACGTTCTCGGTCGGTCTGCTCGGACTCATGATCATCTGGCTCGTCGCCGCCGACTCGGGCTCAGAGACGTTCGTCGTCGCGCTCATGAACGTCGCGGGATTGTCCGTCCTCGCGGCGCTGAGCGGCGGCCTCCTCTGGCGCTGTCGCTGGTGATTCCGATCGTGAAATTTCGTCACAGGGTAAAATATATTAACATTGGAACGAGACACCATACCACTGTAGATGAGATACTTTATCAAGCGAGCGGCCCACGCAGTCGTTACACTTGTCTCCGTGGCGACGATCACGTTCGCGCTCTTTCGGCTCATGCCGGGCAACCCCGCTCAGGCGATGCGTGCACAGTTCGAGGCGGATATGGAGGCCGGCGGCGGGACAGCTGACCCTGAAGTGCTCGACGCGATGGTTGAACAGCACACCGGGTTCGACCCGGAACAACCGTGGTACGTCCAGTACGGCGAGTACCTGCAGGATATCATCCTCTACCAGGACTTCGGCCACTCGTACTTCTACAACGAGCCCGTATTCGACATCCTGTTCACGGCGATGCCGTGGTCGGTGTTCATCAGCGTCTACGGACTGGCGCTCGGATACACGACGAATATCCTCCTCGGGGCGGCGATGGCCTACAAGGAGGGATCGCGCTTCGACAACTACACGACCCTCCTCGCGACGTTCCTGAACTCGGTGCCGTACTACGTCGGCGCGATCCTCTTCCTGGCGTTTTTCGGTTACGAGCTCGGGCTCTTCCCGACCGGCGGCCGGTACAACACGGACCTCCAGACCGGCCTGAACGTCCGATTCATGGCGAGCATCTCCTACCACGCCGTCCTGCCGATCATGTCGAGTTTCATCGTCGGATTCGGCGGCGGCGCCCTCTCGATGCGAGGGAACTCCATCCGCATCCTCGGAGAGGATTACCTCCGTGTGGCGCGGCTTCGTGGCATTAGTTCGACGCGGATCGCAACCCGCTACGTCGCGCGCAATGCGATCCTGCCGCTGTACACCCAGATGATGATCGGTATCGCTGCAGTGTTCTCGAGCAGCGTCCTCCTCGAGTTTATCTTCACGTATCCGGGCGTCGGCTGGTACACCTACGATGCAGTCATGCGACGGGACTATCCGCTGTTAATGGGATCGTTCCTCTTCTTCACGATCGTTACGCTCATCGGCATCCTCATCGCCGAATTCACGTACGGACTCGTCGATCCACGGATCGGTTCGGGTGATCACAGTGAGTCATACTAACGAATCAGGACTGGAGACGGATGAACAGCTCAGCGATGAACAACTGTTCGGTAGCCTCTCCGAGGCCGACGCCGTCACCCTCTCGAGACGGGAGCGCCTCGGGCGGATCCTGGACGCGTACCTCCTCGCGCCGGGGCGGGTCGCCTGGAACGACTGGCGAACGCGGATCGGGATCTCCGTCGTCGCCCTGTTCGTCTTCTTCGGAACGCTCGGGCCGCGTCTGGTGACCTCGCCGGCGACGAACCAGGCGCCGAACAACCTCCAGCCGTTCGACGGCGGCGTCGCCGCCTTCTGGACGGAGGGCGGCTGGATCGACATCGGGAGCGCTCACCAGCTGTCGCTGGGTCCGATCTCCGTTCCCGGAATCGACATCCAGTACCCGCTCGGCGCCGACAACTACGGGACGCCGATCGGTCGGAACCTCGTCCACGCGACGCCGGACATGCTCGAGATGGTGATCGCCGGGGCGATCGTCTCCGTTGGTCTCGCCGCGATCTTCGGGATCACGGCCGGCTACAAAGGCGGCAGGACGGACGAGTTCCTCATGTTCGTCACGGACATCGTCATGACAATGCCCGGCCTTCCGCTGCTCATCGTTCTCGTGGCGATCTGGTCGCCACGGCAGGCGTGGCTCGTCGGCGTCGTCCTGGCGATCGACGCCTGGCCCGGACTGGCGCGCGCGCTCCGATCGCAGGTCCTGACCCTCCGCGAGGAGTCCTACGTCGAGGCGTCCCGGACGATGGGGCTGTCCTCGCGAACGATCCTCGCCCGGGACATCTCGCCGCAGTTGATGCCGTACATCCTCATCAACTTCGCCAACGCGGGCCGCCAGGTCGTGTTCGGCTCGGTCGCGCTGTACTTCCTCGGTGTCCTCCCGTTCACGGCCGCGAACTGGGGGATCATGATGGACACCGCGTACTCGGAGGCCCACGCGCTGGTCAACCTGAGTAACTTCTACCAGATCTTCTGGCCGATGGCTGCGGTCGTCGTTCTCTCGTTCGGGCTGATCCTCTTCGCACAGGGGATGGACCGCGTGTTCAACCCGCGCATCAGGGCTCGACACGCCAAGAAGGTCGGAAGTGACGACGAACAGATCAACTAACCGTTTGGGCGTGTGAATCACCAGACAGCGGTTGAAGTCACTGTCTAACGGCACGCCCATTCGAGGTGTATATACGCATACGTCTCGGTGGTGCATTTCTCGGTTTCGGCACCCGAATCTCAGTTCAATCAGTTGGCGTTCACCTGAAGCGTTCTGCAAAAGCGACCCGTTAAGAGAGACGTGGTAGAAACCACCCAAGCATTTAATTGCTTGTAGATATATAATTTATTTAGGAATGTGTGAGAGAAATAAGATGACAGAAGAGGCGAGTACAGATTGGAGGCATCGACTACCACTTCCGCGACGAAGCGTACTCGCTGCCGGTGCTGCGGGAGTGTTGTTCACGGGTAACGCGCTTGGAGCCCCAAGCGACGAGAGTAGCGGTAACGAACGCAACGGCCCACCATTTGCTCCCGAAGACCACGACCACAGCGGTCAGAACGGCGCCGCCGCGCGTTTGGGCGATACAGCGCCCGTCGAGTCGATCATCACACGCTCGATTGACGCACGAGTCGTCAACGACGTCCGTCACGTCCATGCCAGTACGTGGGATACCGATCTCCAAGCCGAAATCGACGCCGCTGCAGAGAACGACGAGCGCAAACTCGTCGTTCACGGTGCGGGTGTCTTCGAACCGACGACAACCGTCCGGATCCCCGATAACTTCACGCTAAAAATCGACGACAATGTGCGGCTCGTCCCGCCGACCGAGCACGAATTAGACGAACTCGAGACTGCGAGCCGAACGTACCGGGCACTCATTACGAACCGCGACCACGACACCGGTAACGAGAACGTCGCTGTCGAGGGCGGGTACGTCTCGTTCGAGAACCTCGAGTGGGAGCAGTTCAGTCACGCGCCAGTGTGGTTCCACAACTGCGAGTCGCCGCGCCAGGAGGGAGTCACCGTCACGAACGTCATGCGCGACTACGGCTCCGAGGCCGGAACCCGTCAGTTCGGCACGTATATCACGAGTTCCGAACACGGAGTCCAGCGGAACTGCGTCGCTCGTCGCGTCGGATACGACGGAATCGCGAACCGCGGGACGCGCACCGGCGGGAAGATGATCGGCTGTGAAGCGTACGATATCCCGGGCACTGGGATTCAGTTCGCTTGGGACGTTCGGGAGGAATCTGTCAACCCCGAAGACATCGTTATTCGAAACTGCATCACGGACGAGTTTATTACCGTCCATGTAGGTGGCGGCGGACTACGGGATGTGTTAATCAAAGACAACGAATGCCGAATCGTCTCGCTCATTGTCGACGGCCCACTCGAGAATGCCGCACTTCAAGACAACCGAACGGACTGCCAACAAATCGCGATTCGTGATTCAGTCAAAAACGTTCAACTCCGGGGCCAGCAAGGCCGGTACGGAGAACGGTACCAGCCGGGCTTTGACTCGGCGGTGCGGCTGATCGGGTACGACTGGTCGCCCGAAGGGAGCGTGGAGACGCTCACGGTCTCGGATTGCTACAGCCGCGACGACGTGTTCATCTCTAACGAGTTAGTCGATGGCGTCGAGGTTTCGCAAGTGCGGGTGCTTAACAACATTTTTGACCCCGACGGAGACGCCAGGACGGCGTTCGTGGACGGGGCAGACGCTGAGAACGATATTCGGATGATGGATATCGCACAGAATACGGTTCACAACGCTCCGATCATCGACGGCGGCGTCGATACCGTTCGTCTCGAGAACAACACACAACGGCAATCCCGGCCCCCTGGCATCAACTACGACACGAGCGACCTGTTCGCTGAGGCGTCAGCAGAAGTCGATGATACTTTCCCCGAAGCAATCCAGCTGAACGCCGACGGCGACGGCGATTGGTGGGAATTCGAATTTGACGCTTCTGACTCCGGCGAGTTCGAAATCAATCTCGACGCTCTGTTCGGACCATCGACGTACGGAATCTATGATATGGAGATCAACGGCGAGCACGTCGACACACTCGATTTCTTCGCTGACGGGGACGGCCGCGAAACCATCACGTACGATCTCGATTTGCAAGCGGGAACCAACTCGATGCGATTCGAGGTTA
Organism: Natronococcus sp. JC468; assembly: GCF_012163165.1. Taxonomy (NCBI): domain Archaea; kingdom Methanobacteriati; phylum Methanobacteriota; class Halobacteria; order Halobacteriales; family Natrialbaceae; genus Natronococcus; species Natronococcus sp. JC468. Next base: position 37,480 of record NZ_JAAVUO010000013.1, on the reverse strand, counting down.
TCGGAAAGAACGGGGACGCAAACGACTACAACATGGCACTGTATTCGCTCGTTCTCAGAGACGAACACACGAGCGAGCGAGAGCGGTACCCTGTCACTACTGGCTCGGTTACGCGTGTCCTCCGCAACGGACGGGGAACGAACGACGGCGATCCGTCTAACGGCGGAGAGTGGCACGACCGTACCGAATTCGCTGAAGCGTCGAACGCCCTTATCCGGGATACACAGAACGACAACTGGTATCGCGCCCACGACGGACGCTGGATCCGCGCTTGAGCGGAATTAAGCGTCTCGAGACTATGGACAAAAACTCGAGTACACGCAGACGGACTCCAAAGGGCGGATCGAGGAAAGCCCGAAGAACTAGTTATTTTGTCATTCAATTTTGGACGGCTTTTTGGCGCGCGACGACCATAGCCACATCAGTGGCGCGGATCGTGCTAACGAGTGTCTCCTCATCCTACGAGAGCGTTGCCCGGATCCGGTCGACGACGTAATCGGCCTCGTCGTCCGTGAGACACATCGGGTTGATCGTGAACTCATCGTCGTCCAGTCGGTCGGCGCCGACGAACACACGCGGGGTCTCCCGCCGGAGCGACCCGACGAGCCCCGTCGCGTCGGTCGCCGCGTAATCGGGGTCGACGGTCCCGACGACCTGCGTAACGGCGTCCGTCTTGTCGCCGCCCTCGAACCGAGTTTCGAGGCCGGTGACGGCGGCCAACCCCGCTTCGATCCGCTCCGCGCGCTCGTGCCACTCCAGGAGCCGAGCGTCGTGGTCCTCCTCGATGAACAGCTCGAGCGCACGGATCAGGCCGACGATCTCCTCCTTGCCGATCTTCATCGAGCGACCGATCCCCTGGCGCGGGACGCCGGGCAGTTCGTCGGCGGCGACGAGTTCGACCGGCGGGTCGTATACCGCCTTGGCCGCGTGCATGTCGAGGTGCTGGCGGGCGACCGACCGGATCAGCTCCTCGTTGCCGGCGAGGATACCGGTCGACTGTGGACCGCGGATCGCCTTCCCGCCACTGTAGGCGACGAGGTCGGCGCCCTGCTTGAGAAAGCGCGAGAGGTTTTCGACCGGTGGGAGTTCCGCCGCCGCGTCGACGATCACCGGGATGTCGTTGTCGTGGGCGATTTCGCAGACCGTCTCGAGGGGCGGTTGCGTGTAGGGTTTCTCCATGTAGGCGACGGCGGCCGTCTCCTCCGTGATCGCCGCCTCGATCTCCCAGAGCTCGACGTTCTCCGAGCCGGTACCGAGGTGGTAGTCGTTCGTCCCGACGTCGACGATCGTCGCCCCGGGCAGGCGGAGGGCGTGGTCATAGCCGTTCCGGTGCGTTCGCGGCATGACGATCTCGTCGGCCAGACCCTCGGTGTCTGGAAGTTGGGCCATCGCCTCGAGGTCGTCGCCGGCGAGACAGGCCGCGGCGGCCATCGACAGCGCGGCGCTCGCGCCGCTGGTGACGTAGCCCGCGTCGGCGCCGGTCGCCTCGGCGACGAGTTCCGAAGCGCGCTGCTGGAGGTCCGAGATGCGAACGAACGACCGCGCGGCGTCGCGCATCGCATCTGCGGCCTCCTCGCGCATCAGTGACCCGCTGATCCGGGTCTTCGTTCCGGTCGCGTTGACGACGGTCGGGACCTCGAGGTCGTCGTAGACGGTCGCTTCGTCAGGCACGCCGAATCACCGACTGCGATCGAACGGTCATGCCGAACCGGTTCGAAAACGGGCCGGAAAAACGTTCCGCCGTCGAGCGTGGGCCGACGCCACGGTCGGGACGCGCTCCGGATCGGTTCGACGGGCCGCGAACTTTATCCATACTATACAGTACCGAAACTTATTTTATCGGTTTCACCGATGTGTTCATTGATGTCACGAGACACGCACGGCCAGGCCGACAGCCCCTGGTCCCAGGCGGAGTTGTGCTCGATAATCGACGCCGACGCGTTCGACCTGTCGCGACGATCGGTGCTGGCGACGACCGGTGCCGGCGTGCTCGCCGGCTTGCTCTCGACCGACGACGCGGCGGCGGCGGAGGACGACGATCGGTACCACCGAAAGACCCGGCCGACGATGTGGACCGAGGAGATGCGATCGAACGCCCAGGCGAACATCGACCGCTACGACTGGGCCGAGAGCGAGCGGGACAACGCAGTCAGCCAGGCCGACGCGCGCCTCGAGCAGTACGGGCCGGACCTCGACGGTCTCTGGAGTCTGGTCACGTCTCAGGGCGTCCCTCGCGGGGGCGGCGAGACGTTCGAGCGCCAGATCCTAGGCGGGCACAGCCAATCCGGGACGGACCGGTTGTGGAAGATCGAGACGACGGTCGAGAACCCCCACGGCGAGGGGAACCTGGTCGTGCCGACGAACGACTTCGGCGCCTACCGTGAGAGTGGCCTCGACGACCGCGGGATGTTCGACCCCGAGTTGGCCGACGACAGCCTGCTCGTCAACGAGGAACACCCCGAGATGGGCGAGGGCTGGGGCGTCGATGACGGCTGGGGCTGGCACGACGAGAACGACGACCTCGGCGGCGGCGCAGGGAACCGCTGGAACTTCGTGGCGTACTACAACCACTGGTTCACGTGGCGACCCGGCGGAATCAGGCGGCTCGTCGACACCCTGGTCGACGCGTACCTGCTCACCGAGGACCCCGAGTACGCGACCGCCGGTCTGGTCGTTCTCGACCGGATCGCCGACGTCTATCCCGAGATGTCGACCTGGGACTACCAGCGCGGGGAGCACGGCTTCTGGAACAACTCCGGCGGCCGCCAGACCGGTCGTGTCATCGGCTCTCACTGGGAGGGGAACCTCGCCCGCAACCTACTGGTCGCTTACGACGCGTTCTTCCCCGCGCTCGACGACCCCGAGGTCGCGGACGCGGTGATCGACTTCCTCGAGACCAAGACCGACGAGTACCCCGGACTGTCGGCGAAAGACTCGGTCGGGAAGATCCGCGAGAACATCGAGAAGAACTACCTCCAGGAGATGCTGCCGGCCGCGAAGGAATCGGATATCGCGCCGGGCCGTGGACAGCTGCCGGCGGTCACGATCTCCGCGCGCGTCCAGGACGACACCCGTGAGGGCGGCTACACGCGGGAGGCACTCGAGTGGGTGTTCCAGCCCGGTGACGAGTACTTCGACGGCGACCAGTGGGACGAGGAGCCCGAGAACTGGTACACCACCGGCGGGAACGTGCTCGCCCCGATCGTCGACGAGTGCGACCGCGACGGCTACTGGCACGAGGGATCGCTGGGATACAACCGGATCCGGATGTCGTCGATCCGGCAGGTGGCCGAGAACCTCCAGGGGTACGACGGGTTCGACGGCGCCGACCTCTACCGGCACCCGAAGTTCCAGAACGCGCTCAAGATCAACGGCGACCTGCTCCTGCTCGACGAGTTCTCGCCCGCGCTCGGCGACACGCACCACCCCTCCGGGACCGAGTGGAGCCAGACCGCGGTGGCCGAGGGGTACGAGGTCACCGGCCGATCGATCTTCGCCAAGCTCTGGCACTACTCGAACGGCTACTCCACGGCGGGCATCCGCGGGTCGATCTACGACGCCGAACCCGAGGGAATCGCCGACGAGATTCAGGCGGTCATCGACGCCGAGGGGCCGCTCGACCTCTCGAGCCAAAACCTCGCCGGCTTCGGCTTCGCTGCGCTTCGCGACGGCGAGAACCACGAGATCGGGTCCATCGGCGAGACCCACGATACCTCCACGCTGTTCGCCGACGCCTCTGCACCGATCGATGACAGCTTCGAGGAGGCCATCCAGTTCGAGGCCGACGGGGCCGGCGAGTGGTGGACCTTCGAGTTTGACGTCGAGGACGCCGCGGAGTACGAAATCGAGCTCGAGGCGCTGTTCGTCGACACCTATGGCGTCTACGAGCTGTACGTCAACGACGAGTACGTCGACACCGTCGACTTCATGGCCGACGGAAGCGGGCGGGAGACGGTGTCGTACCTGCTGGACCTCCCGGCGGGCACCAACGAGATGCGCTGGGAGTGTGTCGGCCAGAACGACGACGCGGGCGGCTACAAGATGGCGCTGTACTACCTGACGGTGCTCGACGAGGACGACCGGGAACAGCGCGACGACGCCGACGAACTGGGGAACGCCAAGCGCGCCGTCTGGATGTACTACGGCCGCAACGGGAACGGGGCCGGCGGAACGACCCACGCCCACCGGGACGCGTTACAGATCGGCGTCGCGGCCAACGAGATGGAGCTCTCCCGCGACCTCGGCTACCCCGAGGCGACCGGCAGTCACCCGCCGCGGCTGTTCTTCACGGACAACACGATCAGCCACAACACGGTCGTGGTCGACGAGCGCGGACAGGACCACCACTGGGTCGGCGTCCCGCGCCACTTCGACGGGACCGACGAGCGGGTGAACCTAGTCGACGTCGAAGCGCCCCACGTCTACGAGGAAACCGACGAGTACCGGCGGACAACCGCCACGATCACCGTCGACGAGGAGCACTCCTACGCCGTCGACCTCTTTCGCGTGGACGGTGGCGACTCCCACCGCTTCGGTTTCCACACGACGGAGGCGGACGTCTCCACCGAGGGACTCGAGTTGACCGCCCAGAACCGCGGCACGCTCGCCGGACCGGATGTCCCGTACGCCGACGACGACTACGATCAGGCCCGCTCGCCGACCTCGTCCGGCGCCGGTTTCAACTACTTCGATACCGTCGAGCGCGACGACGATCCCGACTCGAAAGTCGTCGTCGACTGGGACGTAAGGGACCACTTCGGCCGGCGCGACGACGACGACGAGGGCGTCCACCTGCGCCTGACCTCGTTCGGCGAGTTCGACGATGTCGAGCTCGCCGACGGCTACCCGCCCCACAGTTCGGAAAGCGCCGCCCCCGAGGATAGCCTGCGCTACGCGTTCCTCAACCGACGCGGGACGAACCTCGAGACGACGTTCACGTCCGTGATTGAGCACTACGAGGGCGACCGCGTCGTCGACTCGATCGAGGACGTCCCGGTCACCGGAGGCGAGGGTCGCGCCCTCAAGATCGAACTCGCGGGCGGTCGCACCGACTACGTCGTCCACACGGACGGGAAATCGAACTCGGTCACCGTCGACGAGACGTTCGTGTTCAAGGGATTCTTCGGCGTCTACTCGACCAAGGACGGCGAGCCCGAGTACGCCTACGTCCACGACGGGACGCGCCTCGCTCCCGTCGGCGACGGGCCGCTCGTCCAGGAATCGACCGCCTACGTGCGAGGGTTCATCGAGGACTTTACGCGCGGAATGAGCCTCGAGAACGAACTCGAGCTTCGAATCGCGACCGACCAACGCGAACTCGATCGACACGCGGGGTTCGTCTACGTCGACAACGACGACTCGAACCCGTGGCGGGGACGGCCGGCCCCCGAGATTCCGATCATGGAGGGGCCGCGAGCGCCCGACAACGGCGCGTATCCGATCGAAGAACTGGAGGTTGGCCACGGGAACACGGTGACCGTCGATGTCGGCGAACGAACGTTCGTCCGGCAGTTCGAGGATCCGGACGAACTCGAAGACGGGGGCTACGAGCACATCGTCGCGGAGAACGACGACGTCAGAATTCCGCTGACGTCGACCTGGTCGCGGGAGTAGCCCCGCTCCCTGGCGGCTCGGGACGCACTGTTTCGCGGTCCGGTGACGGGCAGCGTCGCGCTCGAGCGGGGGAGGAACCTACGAGGAGATCCGCCGAAGGAACGCGAGGTCGGCCTCGATCGCCTGCCCGTACGGACGGTCGTCGTCGACGAACTCGACGTTCACGAAACCGTCGAAGCCGGCGTTCGCGAAGATTCCGAGCAGTTCCTCGAGGTCGAAGAAGGCGTCCTCGAGCGGGCAGCGGTTGCGGGAACCCCGCTCCGGGACCGCCTGGACGTGGACGTTGTTCGACAGCGGTGCGAGGTCGCGGGCCTCCGCGACCAGCGCGTCGGGGTCCATCGAGAACGCGGGCTGCCAGTTGAGCCGACAGTTCTCGCGGTCGACCGCCTCGAGCAGCCGTCTGGCGCCCTCGCCGTCGTTCGTGAGCGTGTTCGCGTGCTTCTCGACGGTGACGCCGAGCCCCCGGTCAGCGGCGAGGCGACTCGTCCGCTCGAGGTCCGCGACCGCCTGGTTCCAGTGATCGTCGTCGTAGTCGCCGTACTCCTGGCTGCCGGCCCAGACGCGAATCAGGTCCGCGTCCAGCCGATCGGCGATCTCGAATTCGCGCTCGATCGCCTCGTCGAAGTCGGGCGCACCGATGCGCAGGTACGAGCCGTAGACGGGGATCTCGACGCCCGCCTCACGGGCCGTTTCGCGGATCGATCGACACGTCTCCGGGCCGCCGTCGCCGACGTGGTCCTCGCCCCACAGTTCGACGCCGTCGTAGCCCGCCTCGCCGGCCTCGCAGATTACGGTGTCGACGCTCGCGTCCCGGTTCGAGATCGTACAGAGTCCGATCTGCATGGGAAACGCGTGAGAGCGAGCGGGCTAAACTGTTTCGCCGACCGACGGGTGGCGGTACCGCGAGAGGTCGCCGTCCCAGTCGACGTCGCGGTCCTCGAGGGCCGGCAGCAGTTGCGGAACGTCGAACTCGCCGACGATCCCGTGGACGTTCAGCCGGTGGTCGACCGGAATCTCCGCGGTCGTCGCCTGCTCGTGGAACGACGGAAACGGGTCGACGGCCGAGACCGTCCGGATCGACGGGTCGACGACCGCCGCGAGCAGCGCGTGAATGCTCCAGGGGCCGCGCCCTTCGATCGCGAGTTCCGGGTCGTCCTCGATCCCACCCTCGTCCTCGAGCCGGGAGCAGAGGTATTCGACCGCGCGGAGGACGTCGAACGTCTGCAGCGCGAGCAGCGACGTGCCGACCATCAGGGCGTCGGAGGCGAGCTTGTAGACGGTGCCGTGGTAGTCGTAATACCCGCCGCCGTTCTGGAGCCGCGTGTTCACATTCCGCGCCTGCACCCCGCCGACGCCGCGGGGGTCGGTAACGACGACGGTCCCGTGTTCGCGCGCGAGCGCGGCGACCTCCCCGCGGCGATCCTCGATCTCGTCGGTCCCCTCCTCGAGCAGGAGGACGAGCGGCGCCTTGGGCCCGCCGTCGTCGGCGGTCGCGACGATCGCCGTGACGACGATCTCCCGCTCGCTCAGAAAGAACACCTTCTCCCACGTCACGTCCCCGTTGCGCTCGGTCTCGATCGTCCGCGGGTGGAAGGCCGGTCGGTCGCGCTCGAGGTCGAACTGGTCGACGAGCCGGCCGCGCAACCGGTCGGCGTAGGCGTCCGCGTCGTCGATCGTCGGCGCCGTACCGGCATCCGGAGCGGTCTCCGCGAGGTACTCGCGGTTGAGGTCGACGACGGTCCGCCCGTCCGGGAAGGCGTCCCTGACCTCGCCGGCCCCGGTGCACCAGAGCCGTTCCGGGTCTTCGGTCTCGGGATCGCCCGTCTCGAACGTCAGCGGCTCCTCGAGCAGGTGGCGCCGGAACCAGTTGACCGTCGCCTCCCGGAGCTCCGGGCCGAAGCCGTGGGTCGAGTCGGCGACCGTCAACTCGAGCGCGTCGCCCGCGTCGTATAGATCGTACACGCTCGAGGCGCGCTCGTAGGACTGGTGGGCACCCTCGATACAGAGGAAATCGGACTGCGCGGCTCCGATCATCACCGGCTTCGGCGCGAACGCCAGCAGGAAGTCGTCGTACCGCGGCCCGCGGTCGATCGCGCGGTGGACGATCTGCTCGCCGTCCTGGCCCTGTCCGGTCCGCATGTAGGCCTCCTTCGAGGTGATAAAACAGCATGGCGCGGCGGCGGCGATCCGGTCATCGGCCAGCATGAGGTAGCTGGTCTGCATTCCGCCTCCGGAGTTGCCGGTCACGCCGAGGCGGTCGGCGTCGACCTCGGGGCGGGCCTCGAGGTAGTCGATCGCGCGGATCCCGTCCCAGACGAAGTACCGCGCGACGTTCGTCCCGGCGAACATACACTGGCGGGCGAGGTAGGTGTGCTCGAGCGTGTTCGTCCGCGGGTAGCTCCGCGAGTCGTCGGAGATCGGGATCGCGCCCGTCTCGGGGTCGTAGAACTGGTGGCGCTCGCCCTGGCCGATGGGGTCCATCGCGAGGACGACGAACCCGTTACGCGCGAGGTCGATACAGCCCTGCTGGTAACCGTCGGCCGTCTTCGCGGTGGCCGCGTGACCGCAGACGAACAACACTGCGGGGCGAGGGTCATCGGCAGACGCTCCGTCGGGAACGTAGACGTTCGTCGTCACGTGGAAGCCGGGCAGGCTCTCGAAGATCACCGTCTCGACCGCGTAGCCGTCGTACTCGAGGCGGTCGGTGCGCGTCGCGTTCAGGTCCGTCCGCTCGTCGGGCAGGCCGCCGAGCGCCTCGAAGAAGTCCTCGCGGACCCGTTCGCGGTGGCCCTCGGCCGCCGCGACCGAGTCGATCGCCTCCCGTCGCTCGTCGCCGCGCTCGAGTTGCAGTTCGGCCAGCCGCCGGAGATAGCGCGGCAGCTGGTTCTCTACGTCGTAGTACCCGTCGACGTTCTCGTCGAACTGTCGCATTGAACGGTCCGATACTAGCAGCAGGACGGATTATAAGTTCGGGTCGTTACGGACGGTCGATCACGCCGCGGGCCTCCCGATCTGCGACCTCGAGGAGCCACTCCAGACACTCTTCGTACGCCGCGGCCGTCTCGGGATACACCGCCTCGCCCGTTGCGGAGAGAGAGCGCAGCGTCTCGAGCGCGTCGTCGTAGTCGTCGCGGGCCTCGCGCGGGATCCGGTCGCCGAGCGAGCGGTGCGCGTGGGCCGGCGGTGAGGGAACGTTCTCGCCTTCCGTCGGGAGGATCGTTCCGCCGAGTTCACGGTAGACATCGAAGCCGTCGGGGACGAACGGGCCGAGCGCGTGCCGCGTCAGCGCCGTCGCGAACGACCGGCGGTCCGTGATCGAGTTGGGGTTCCAGAGCCGGTCGGCGAAGACGGGGATCGCCGACGGAAGCGCGCGCTCGAAGTACTCACGGGTCTCCTCGGCCTCGGGCTCCCACGCCAGGAGTTCGCCGCCGATCACCCCCTCGGCCCAGTCGTCCGGAACGGACGGCCGACTCCGGGGGTCCCAGCCGAGCACGTACTCCTCCGAGATCCAGCCGTTGACGTAGGCCGCGTAGACGTAGGAGTTTACGACCTCGAAACCCTCCTCGAGGAAGCGTTCGAGGCTACAGCCCTCGACGGGGCCGCGTCCCTTCCCGGCGACGCGCCAGAACTGCACCAGCGCGTCCCGCGGGAGGTCCGGCGACGCCGAGATATCGATCTGGTCGTTCCAGCACATCAGCCGGCGGTCGCGGGCCTCGAGTGTCTCGTGGAGCCGCCGGACGAACCCGTAGAAGTGCTCGGCGACCGTCTCCGACCCCTCCCGCTCCATCCGCTCTCGGCAGCGCGAGCACTCGTCCCACGAGTAGTCCATCGCCCACTCGTCGCCGCCGACGTGGACCGTCTCGAAGGGGAACAGCTTGATCACCTCCTCGAGCAGCGTCCGGACGAACTCGTCGGTCTCGGGCGTGCCCAGACACAGCGTCCGGTCGCTGGGGTCGCCGTCCGCGACGGTACACCGGAGTTCCGGGTACGTCTCGAGGACGTGCGTTGCGTGGCCCGGGGTGTCGATTTCGGGGAGAATATCGATCCCGCGACGGCCGGCGTACGCGATCAGCTCCTCGATCTCGTCGGGGGAGTAGGCCGGTCGCTCCTCGCCGTCCGGGCCGCGGTTGAGTTCGGGAAAGGCCTCGGACTCGAGGGCGTACGATTCGTGGTCGAGCAGGTGGAGGTGGAGCCGGTTCAGCTTCGCCCGCGCGGCCTGGTCGATCCGTCGTTTGACGCGCTCGAGCGGGAGGTAGCCGCGCGCCGGGTCGAGCATGAACCCGCGCCACCGCGTTTCGGGCCAGTCGCGGACCTCGCCGGCCGGGAACCGCCACGCGCCCGCGTCGCGCTCGAGACCGCTCACGACGGTCTGACAGCCGTGGCGCAGCCCGTCGACCGTCGGCGCGTGGACGAGGATGCCACCGTCGCCGGCCTCGAGGACGTATCCCTCCGGATCGTCGACCGGGCTCGAGGGGCCGTCGTCGATTCGCAGCCGAACGTCCGGGTCCTCGGCCGACCGGACGACCCGTTCGTTCGTCTCGCGCTCGAGGAGTTCCGACGCCAGCGCCGCGACTGAATCGGCCGCTTCGTCTTCCGTTCTGACCGTGAACGGGCCCTCGAATCGAACCGTTTCGTCGTTCAGATCGACTCGACGCAGTCGGGGAACGACCGCGAGTTCGAGCGGAGGCATATGGTACGTGGTGGCAATGAAGACGGCCGCCTTAACGGTTGTCCATGGGGCGATCCGCGCGGGAGGGATCGTCCTCGAGCCGATCGAGCGCCCGCGCCGCGGCGTCCCGAACCGCCCCGTCGGGATCGTCCGCCGCGAGCGACTCGAGGTCGTCGACCGCGCCCTCGCACCCGGCCAGTCCGAGCGTCAGCGCCGCGTTCGCCCGGACCGGCGCGTGATTGCTCGCGAGGAGTTCGCGAACGCAGGGGAGCAGCCCCTCGACCGACGCCGGATCGACCTGCGCGACGTAGTTGAGGAGGCCGATTCCGACGCCCCGGATTCCGGGGTCGCGCCTCTCGAGGAGCGCGCCGACGTCGTCGACGGCCGGTTCGAGCGCCGTCCCGACGCGCTCGGGATACGCGCCGCCGACGGCGTTGAGCGCGTCCGCCGCGCGCCACGGAACGGGATGGTCCGTGTCCGAGACGAGGCGGTCGACCAACGCCGGGACGAACGGCTCGACCGCGGCCGGATCGCGCTCGGCGAGCGACTCGAGCACCTCGCAGGCCCCCGACCGCACGAGATGGTGGTCGTCCTCGAGCAGGGCCGCGACCCGCTCCGCGCCGTCGACCAGCACCGCGGGCCGCTCGGCAGCGATCCGTGTGAGTCCGGCCACCGCCTGGACGCGGGTCGCCGACCGACGGTCGCGCTCCGGGCCGACGGGCGACGGCGCTCCCGGCAACGCGTCGGCCGCCGGCTCCGCCGGAACGACGCGAGCGTGACAGACCTCGAGCAGCGGATCGGTCGCACCGGTCGCCGATTCGGGCCGCTCGAGCGCGATCGCGGCCAGCGCGCGGATCGCGGCGTCGCGACCCGGTTCCGCGGGATCGTCGCCGATCGGCTCGAGCGCCGGGACGAGCCCTTCGAACGACGCCGCGTCCGTTCCCTGGATCGCCGCCCCGGCGGAAAGCGCCGCTCGGCGGCGGACGTGCGCGTCGTCGTCCGCGAGCAGGCGTTCGAACGCGGTGACGGCGGCGTCGGTCGCTTCGGGTCGGGCCTCGAGCGCGGTCTCGAGACATGCCATCGCGAGTCGGCGCGTCTCCGGATCGCCGAGTACGAGCAGTTCGACGACGTCCCCGAGCGGGACCCGCTCGGGATCGGCGGCGGCCGTATCGCGGAGTTCCCTCGCGCGGTCAGTCGCGTCTTCTCCGGACGAGATCATGCCATCTTCTATCACTTCCGATCGACCCTTATAGTTGACGTCGTCGCTCGAGCCGCCGGCGGATTTCGGCGACGGAACGGGGGGTCCGATATTTATTTAGTGATACGTTCACAATCAGACAGGCACCGTGTCAGACTACAGCATAGCGTTCATCGGAACGGGACCGGAACCGGACAACCCGGTGTGGGGCGAGAGTGCGGCGATGGCGTACCACCACGCGAGCGCGTACAACGGGGACGACCGGTGCTCGCTCGTCGCCTGCGCCGACATCGTCGAGGAGAACGCGGCGGCGTTCGCCGAGCGCAACGGCATCGATCTGGCGAACGTCTACACCGACTACGAGCGGATGCTCCGGGAGGCCGAGCCTGATATCGTCAGCGTCTGTACGCCGGTGCCGACGCACACCGACATCGTGACCGACTGCGCGAACGCGGATGGCGTTCGCGCGATCCACTGCGAGAAGCCGATGGCCGACACCATGGCGGACAGCCGACGCATGGCGGAGGTCTGTGCCGACCGCGGCGTCCAGTTGACGTTCAACCACCAGCGACGGGTGGCGACCCCGAGCCGGCGCGGCGCCGAGCTGGTCGCGGCAGGCGAACTCGGCGAGGTCACCCGCGTCGAACTCGCGACGAAGAACCTCTTCGACGCCGGCACCCACCTCGTCGACCTCTGCAACTCGATTCTCGACGATCGCCCCGCGGCGTGGGTGCTAGGCCAGATCGACTACCGCGAGGAGAACGTCCGCTACGGCGTCCACAACGAGAACCAGGCGTTCGCGCGCTGGCAGTACGAGGACGGGACCGACGCCGTGATCGACACCGGGGACGAGGAGCCATTCATCGACTGCGACGTACGGGTGATGGGTACCGACGGCGTCCTCGAGCTCAATCCCGACGGCGACGCCCAGCTCCGAGTTCGAGCGTCCGACGACGCGACCTGGGACGAGATCGACACGGGCGAGCCGATGGCCGATATCCCAGCGGCGGTCGACGACATTATTCGCGGGCTCGAGACAGACGCGGAACCGCAACTGAGCGCGCGGCGGGCGCTCGCGACGATGGGGATCATTCTCGGCTGCTACGAGTCGGTGCGCCGGCGCGAGCGCGTCGAACTGCCGCCCTCGATCGACGATAACCCGCTCGTCTCGATGGTCGAGTCAGGCGACCTCTCGCCGCGTCCGGCTCGCGACGAGATCGCGCCGGACGCGGACTCCTGATCGATCGAAATCGAGCCCGGGCCGAACCGTTGTTCAGTAGTACGGTTCGTAATCGGCGAGGAACGACTCGCTTGCGACCTCGGTCGTCTCGAGCGCGCTGGCGTCGGGCGTCACGGGATCGTCGGTCTCGAGGGCGGTCTGAATGCCGACCAGGAGGGTTCCCGCGTCGGCGAGCCGGTTTCGATCGTCGCGCTCGCCTCGAGCCGCCGCGAGGAACTCCTCGAGAAACGGCTCGTACATCCGCTCGAGTTCGTCGCTCGAGCTGCTGATCTGGACGGTTCGAGTGCGGTCGCCGACCGTCAGGAAGCCGAACGTGCCGTCCCCGTCGGGGCCGTCGAACCGGAGCGTCGCCGCGGAGCCGTCCGCGAAGTCGATTGTCGCGACCCGTCCCGGACCGTGGTTCGGCGTGACCCGCGTCCAGTCGGTCCCCGCGAGCAGGCGGACGCTGTCGACGAGGTGAACGCCGTAGTAGAACGTATCGCCGTAGCCGACGGAGAACGCGGTCTCGAGCATCGTGTCGGCGAGCGACGAAACGGACGGGTGGAACGGAAGCGCCGAACCGCCGAACAGCGGCGCGCCGCCGCGGGCCGCCGCCCGCTCGATCGCGTTCACGTCGTCGACCGATCCTGCCACCGGTTTGTCGATCATCGTCGGGACGCCCGCCTCGAGAAACGGCGTTGCCAGATCACGGTGCTCGTTCCAGTCGACTGCGAGCACCATCGCCGCGTCGACGTCGTCGATCATCGCGTGCGGATCGTCGTACCGCGTCGCGTCGTACTGCTCGCAGAACTCGCGCTCGTACCCGTTCTCGCGGACGGCGCCGCCGTCCCAGACGGCCGCGATCGAGGAGTCGGCGCGATCGTCGAGGATCTTCGCGAACGTCTCCGGGTGACTGGTATCTAGCCCGAGTACCCCTAGCTCGATCATCGCCAACACCTCTCTTCCCGTGATATATAATTCTGATTACCGCTCGTCGAAGACGGAGCACCGCCCGTCCCACCGGCGTCGCGTCGCTGATCGTACTCGAAGCTCATATCGCAGCGTGGTCTGCAGTACGACGGTGGCCAGACTAAAACTATCGGTGAAGAGCACGGCCGCCCGCGACGAAAGGAACGGGCGTGTCAGACGTGTTCCGTCGGCCAGATGTAGAACTGGAGCGGCAGCGTCGCCTCGAGGAACGGATCCCGCCGACGAACGTCGCGCTGTCGGTCGTGAAACCCGAACAGCAGCGCCGTCATCGAGAGCCGATCGAGCGCGACGTCGGGCTCGCCCGTGACGCGCTCGACCGCCACCCGGTCCGGGCCGTACGAGAGCCGGACGGCCGCGTCCTCGCTCTCGAGGGCCAGCGTGACGTCGCCGCGCTCGGAACGGCCGCAGTCGAGCCAGCGCCCCTCGAGTTGCCCCTCGAACGCCTCGAGGAGGGCGGGCAGATCGCGGATGTTCAGCTTGCGGTGCGGGCGCTGCTGCCAGAACCGGCTGTGGCGGTGGAACACGTCGCCGAGCGGATGGCGGGGGTGGACGCGGGCCGTGAGGTCGTTCAGGTCGTACATCGCGAGCACGTGGCCGAGCAGCGCCTCGACGCCGCGCTCGGACCCGCCGAACTCCTTGATCGTTCGGCTGCGGCTCTCCCGCGTGAGGCTGAGATAGGCCGGGCCGTCCGCGCCCTCGTAGACGAGCGTCTCGAGCCCCCGTTGACCGAACGTGATCCGACTGCGTTTCCTGTCGCGCCGGACGCGGTACGGTTCCCGGCCGTGAATCTCGCGGAGCACCTCGAGTTGCGCGTCCGAGCCGTCGTAGATCGCGACGGCGTCGGCCGCGGGCTCGGGCGTCCCCGCGAACGACCGCTCCGAGATCGTGTACCGGAGTTCGGCGCCGGCGTTCTCGTACCCAAAGTGGTTGTAGCGCTGGCGGTTCCCGCTGAGTTCCGACAGCGGGACGTCGGCGTCGTCCATCCGGTCGAACCAGAACTCGAGCAGTTGACTCATGTAGCCGTCGCCGCGGTACCGCTTGTCGGTCGTCACGCCGCCGATCCCCCAGCATTCAACGGTGTCGCCGCCGACGACGAGCGTCTGCGGGACCGCGGCGATGTGGCTCACGATCGCTCCGTCCCTCTCGATGACCGCGTGGCGGTCGCTGCGCTCCGGATCGTAGCAGAACGGCAGTCGGGCGGCCATCCCATAGCGTTCGTAGGCGAAGTATCGATCGAGCAGTGCCGTCATCTCGGGGAAGTCGTCCTCGGTTGCGAGGCGCGGACTCTCGGTGTCCGTCATGCGATACCGAGCCAGAGGCAGTCCTGTCACAAAAGCTTTGGCAGCCCCGCGATCGACGGGCGAACGACCGCGAAATTCGCCCCCGGCGCTCGAGGGGCGGATCTGATGCCGACCGGCGAAACGTATTTCACCGCCACTGACAGCTATCGAGGCATGCGGATACTGTACATCGACTGCGACTCGTTGCGGCCGGATCACCTCGGCTGCTACGGCTACCACCGCGAGACGTCGCCCAACGTCGACGACATCGCAGCGGACGGGCGGACGTTCACCAATGTCTACACCTCGGATGCGCCCTGCTTGCCCTCGCGGACGGCGTTTTACACCGGCCGATTCGGGATCCACACCGGCGTGATCAACCACGGCGGCCGCAACGCGGATCCCCGGCGCCACGGCTCGAGCCGGCGCGCGAACTATCCGGATCGGTTCAGGACGCTGGGCTCGGCCCTGAGCGACGCAGGAATCCACACGACCATGATCAGTCCGTTCCCGGACCGCCACGACGCCTGGCAGGTCGTCGAGGGGTTCCGGGAGCTGTACGACACCGGCGGCAACGGCGGCGAGCGCGCCGACGAGGTCTACCCCTACGCTCGCGACTGGCTCGAGGAGCACGCGGCCGAGGACGACTGGTACTGTCACGTCAACTTCTGGGACCCGCACACGCCCTATCGAACCCCCGAGGAGTACGGGAACCCGTTCACCGACGAACCCGCCCCAGAGTGGCTGACCGAGGAGTTGATCGAGCAGCACTACGGAGAGTCGGGCCCACACAGCGCGCAGGACCTGAAGGGATGGGTCAGAACGTGGGACCGCCCGCGAATGCCGCCTGAGATCTCCTCGCGGGCGGAGTTCGAGACGATGGTCGACGGCTACGACGTCGGCGTCCGCTACATGGACCGCTACATCGGGAAGCTGTTCGACCTCCTCCGCGAGCAGGGCGTCTTCGACGAGACGCTCGTCGTGATCAGCGGCGACCACGGCGAGAACCTCGGCGAACTCAACGTCTACGGCGACCACCAGCTGGCCGACGACAAGACGTGTCGGGTTCCCCTCGTCGTTCGCGGTCCTGGCGTAGAGCCCGGAACCGACGACGCCCTGCGCTACCAGCTCGATCTCGCGCCGACGCTCGTCGATCTGGTCGGCGGCGACGCGCCCGGGGGATGGGACGGCCGGTCGTTCGCCGACGCGGTCACCGAGGGCACGGAGGGCGGACGCGACGAACTGATCCTCAGCCAGGGGGCCTGGACGTGCCAGCGGAGCGTTCGCTGGGACGACTGGCTGTTGTTCCGGACCTACCACGACGCCTACCGGAGCCGCCTCGAGGACGTCATGCTGTTCGACCTTGCGAGCGATCCCCACGAGACGACCGATCTCTCGGCGGAGGAGCCGAGCGTCGTCGACGATGGATTGGCCAGGCTCCAGTGCTGGCACGACGACCGGCTGCTCGAGGCGGCCCGCGGCGAGCGCGGCGGCAACCCCGACACCCCGAACGGCGTCACCGACCCGATGTGGCAGGTGCTCGCCGAGAAGGGGCCGTACTACACCTGGGACCGGCTGGAAGACTACGTCGATCACCTAGAGAAAACGGATCGCGAAGAACACGCGGCGGCGCTCGCCGAGCGACTCAGGTGATCAGGCTAATCAGCCGAGCAGTCTGTTCAGCTCCGCGAACTCGTGTTCGGCGACCTCGCGCTCGTCCTGGAGGCCGTCCCGTGGGACGTGACACTCGTCGGTGACGTACCCGTCGTAGGCCGTTTCGGCGAGCGCGTCGAACAGCGGACCGTGATCGACGCTCCCCTCGCCGAGCAGTCGCGGCTGGAACGTCTCGAGCCCGTCGTCGGTCTCGAGTTCGAACGCGCCCGGCCGGTTCGGGTCGTCGATTCGCTGCTCGTCTTTGACGTGGACGTGGACGAGGTCGTCGCCCAGTTCGCGCACCGAGGCCGGCCCGTAGTCGTCGAGCGTGATGTACATGTTCCCGGCGTCGTGGATCACGCCGACGTTCTCGCGGTCGATCTCCGCGAGGAGCCGCTGCGTGGACGCCACGGTCTCGGTGATCGTGTGGGCGTGAATTTCGATGCCGATCGTGATGTCGTACTCGGCGGCCCGGTCGGCCGCGCGAGCGAGCCACGACGCAGCGTGCTCGTAGTCGTCGTCGGTCGCCTCCCGGACCGGCGGGCCACCGGGGCCGTGCCGGACGAGGTCGCACTCGAGCGCGTCGGCGAACTCGAGGAACCGTTCGAACTCCTCGAGTTCCGCCTCGCACTCCGTCCTGGACTTGCCGACGTAGTGGCCGGTGTAGGTCGCCAGACACGGCACCTCGAGGCCGAGGTCGTCGAGGCGGTCGCGGAACGCGGTCACGTCCTCGAGCAAGCGGTTCGCGTCGAGGTGGGGTTCTCTGCACATCGGCTCGAAGCCGTCGTAGCCGATCTCCGCCGCGAGTTCGGCCGCCTCCTCGAGCGAGCGGTCGCGAAGCACCTTGCTAAACAGGGCCGTCCGTATCGCCATTGCGACTACGGTTCCGCTGCTGAACCTTAAAGACTGGTGTCCGATCGCGCCGACCGCCGATCACGGACGGAGCACGGCCTTGATGACGCCGTCCCGTCGCTCGGTGACGGTCTCGATCACCGTCTCGTACCGCCGGCGACGGTGAAGCCGATCTCCCGGAGGTCGTCGCACTGGTAGTACCGGCCCTCGCGACAGGCGGTGCAGGTGCCACAGTAGACGAACCCGTGGAGGGCTACCCGGTCGCCGACCGAGAGCGACTCGACGTCGTCGCCGAGTTCGACGACCTCGGCGCAGACCTCGTGGCCGGGCGTGAGCGGGTACTCCGTCCAGGGTGGTCCCTCGCCGTGGATCAGTCCGATGTCGCTTCCGCAGATGCCGACGGCCCGGATCCTGACCAGCGCCTCACCGGGGTCCGGTTCCGGCCGCGGTCGCTCTTCGTCCCAGATATCGCCCTCTCCGTTCGTGACAATGGTTTTCATGCTAGCCCGAGCGAACTCCGATCGCCGCCTCTGTAGAGGCACCGGGATGCCACGCACTTATATCTAGCCTCGCGTGAAGATCGCGTCGAGGGGAGGGTTTATCTTCTCGTCGCGAAATCACCAGCACGCATGGACGCGATCAACACGGCAGACGCACCCGAGAGTATCGGCCCGTTCTCCCAAGCGATCGTCGACGACGGTACCGTCTACGTCTCCGGACAGGGTCCCGTGAACCCGGACACCGGCGACGTCGAGGTCGAGAGCATCGAGGACCAGACCGCACGAACCCTCGAGAACATCGACGCGATTCTCGAGGAAGCGGGCACGTCGCTCGAGAACGTCGTCAAGGCGGACGTCTACGTCACCGACATGGGCGATTACGACGCCGTGAACGAGGCTTATGCCGAGTACGTCTCCGAGCCGTACCCGGCTCGGTGTGCCGTTGAGATGTCGGACCTGCCGATCGACATCGGCGTCGAGATCGAAGTCGTCGCGAAGCTGTAGCGGGGCTACTCGTCTCGTGAACGGTCGTGTTTCCGCGAACAGCGGACGAAAACGCGGGAGGCGAGTTGTCGGCCGGGAGTCAGAGGTACTGGAGGAGTTCGGAGACGACCTCGTAGAGGTAGTTGCCGACGATCCCGACGATCGCGAGGTAGCCGACGACGCCGAGGGTGGTAGCGATGCGGCCGTTCGAGTGGGCACCCATGACGTCATCGCTGCTGGCGAGCGCGAGGATGAGGAAGCCAAGGATCGGGAAGGCGACGACGGCGGCCGCCTGGGCGACGCGGAGCAGTTCGACCGGATCACCCTCGAAGATCAGGACGATGACGAGCCCGAACAGGACGGCGACCGTCGACCACACTTTGACCGGCCGGCCGTCCATCGAGGGATCGCGACCGAGGCCGTCGACCAGCAGGGTCGCGCCGATGAGCGCGTTAACGACGAGCGAGGAGAGGCTCGCGAAGAAAAAGCCGAGCGTGAACAGGTAGAACGCACCCGAACCGGCGACCGGCTCGAGCTGGGCCGCCATCCCCGTCGCCGAGAAGGCTGCCTCGCCCGTGTCGGAGATAACGCTCGCGCTGGTCAAGAGGATGACCGTGACGATCAGCCCCAGCACGGCGATTCCGAGGATGCTGTCGGATCCCTTCTCCGAGAGCTGGTCGACGCCCCACTCTTTCTCGCGCACCAGGTAACTCTGGTAGGTCGCCGCGGCGATCGAGAAGGTCGTCGCGGCCATCCCGAGCGCGAGCAGCGCGGCGTCGACATCCGGTACGGTTGGAACGATGCCGCTCGCGCCAGCCCGGACGTCGAAGCCGACGGTCGCGAGCGTCCCAACGAACGCGAGCAGCATGACGCCGACGACGGCTTTCACCAGCAACTCGATCTTGTCGTACAGGTCGGGCAACCAGAGGAAGCCGATTGCGGCGAGCGAGAAGACCGCAGCCCACAGCCGAACGTCGTAGCCGACCAGCGCGTTGGTGGCGAAGCCGATCCCGGCGTTGTTCCCTGCCTGGAAGGCGAGAATCGCGAGGAAACCAAAGAAGCCGCCGGCCGTCGCGACCGTCGACCCGTACCGCTCTCTGGTCTCCTGGAGGATCGTATTTCCAGTGACCAGCCCGATTCGGGCGGCCATCCAGGTGTAGACGATCATGAACGCCGTCGCGGCGATCGGCACCCAGAGCAACTGATAGCCGTACAGACTGCCGGCGATCGTACTGAGCGCGATGCTCCCGGGACCGACGACGACCGCCGCGAGCACGAGCGCCGGACCGACCGTCCGGAGCTGGTTCCACGCCGTCCTCCCTGATACCGCCCTCGAGATTCGTGTCGCCATGTGTCTACTACGTTATCACACGCCATAAATAACCACTGGCGAGATAGTCAGGATCTGAAACGGGGACCGGTGACCGCGGCCGTACGACTCGGTATCGAGCCCGACACTCGCCAGCTCCGTCGATTCGTGAGGATTGGGAAGTGGTCACAGCCACCAGAAGTTACATTAGGAACTAGTCCGTCAACGCAGACGAACGAATGCCTGCTAGCAGCCTTGTACGCGTAGAGATGCCAGCGTCTGTCTCCCGTACCGACGGCGGAATCCGCGGCACCGTGTCCGAGTGGTCCGAGAACGGGGTGACGAGGTCGTGAAGTTCGGTGTCTTTCTGAACCAGTACTACACGCCTGACGGCGACTTCGAGGCCTCCGACCTGTACGAACAGGCCGAACTGATCGAGGACGTCGGCTTCGACGGCGTCTCGCTCGGCGAACGACACGTCCACGACGAGGGCGTCGTCGAGCCGATCACGGGGCTCTCCGCGATCGCGGCGCGAACCGAAACGCTCGATCTCTCGACGATGGCGATGCTGCCGATGCTGTACAATCCGCTCCATCTCGCGGAGTACGTCGCGATGATCGACCGGCTCTCGGGCGGCCGCATGCACTTCGGCGCCGCGGTCGGCTACCGCGAGCGCGAGATCGAGCCCTTCGGCGTCGACATGGAGGAGCGGTCGAAGGCGCTGATCGAGTCGCTGCACGTGCTCAAGCGGTTGTGGAGCGAAGAGCACGTCTCTCACGACGGCGAGCAGTGGTCGTTCGACGACGTGTTCGTCAGTCCCCGTCCGGAGGGCGAACTGCCGGTCTGGATCGGCGGCCACGCCGACATCGCGATCAAGCGCGCGGCCTACCGCGGCGACGCCTGGATCGCCAGCGCGTCCTCGACGACCGCCGACCTCGAGGAGCAGATCGACGTCTACGAGTCCTCGCTCGAGGAGTTCGACATGAATCGCGAGGACAACCAAGTCGTACTCATGCGCGATTGCTTCGTCGCCGACTCCGTCGAGGAGGCCCGGGAGACCATCGAACCCTACCTGCTGAAGCTCTACGAGATGTACGCCCGCTGGGGCCAGACCTACATGGACGAACACGAAGTCGAGGTCGACTACGAGGAACTCGAAGAAAAGTTTGTCATCGGCTCGCCCGACGACTGCATCGAACAGCTGCGCGAGTACGAGGCCCTCGGCGTCGACCAAGTGTACGTCCGCTGCCAGTTCCCCGGCCAGCCCCAGGACACGACCCTCGAGACGCTCGAGCGCTTCGGCGAGAAAGTTATTCCAACCTTCAAGTAAGATGGCTAGATCCGACACTCCTGCCTCCGGCGTCGATATCAGCGACGAAACGGACGCGTCGACCGTCGGCTACGTCGGCCTCGATCACCACCACGCGGAACCGTACCTGCAAACGCTCGAAACGCTGCCGGCGACGGTGGCCTGCGCCTGCGAGCCGAACGACGCGTTCGACGTCGACGCCGTGGCGAGCCTTGGCGACGTGCCCGTCTACGGCGACCTTGAGACGATGCTCGACGAGGTCACCGTAGACGCGGTGGTCCTAACGCTCCCGAACCGGGACACGCCGGCGGCGATCGAACGCGCGCTCGAGCGCAATGTTGACGTCTACACGGAGAAGCCGGCAGCCCGCACTGCCGCGGAACTCGAGCCGCTGTTCGAGGCCGAGGCGCGTGCGGACGCGACCGTCTGCGTGTCCTACCCCTGGCAGGGCCACCCAATCGCCGCGCAGCTGAAGTCCCACCTGGAGGATGGGTTCTTCGGCGACTTGCGGAGCTTCGAGGCGCGGTTTGTCGCCTCGCAGCTCGCGTACCGCAACACCGACCATTTCATCTTCGACGCGGACGCGAGCCGCGGCGGCATCCTCCAGTGGCTCGGCATCCACTGGATCCAGCTGCTCTCGTGGCTGCTCGAGTCTCCGGTCAGTCGGGTGAACGCCAGCACCACCGCCGGGTTCGACGGCGTCGACGTCGAGGACGGTGCGACGCTCCAGCTCGAGACGACCGACGGCGCGCTCGGAACCGTCCACTGCGGCTACTACCTGCGCGAGGGAATCTACGACACCCAGCTCAACCTCTACGGGAACGGCGGCCGGAGCAGTTGGGATCCGATGGGGCGCACCTTCGGCTTCGACGGCGAGACCGAACTCGAACTCGAGTCGACGGACGACGATTGGTCCGCGACGCCCCACCGGACGATCACGCACGACTACGAGTCCGAGGCCGGCTACGGCGGCGCGTGGGGACGAGAGTTCATCGAGGGGTTCTTCGAGGCCCGCGAGACGGGAGCGGAGCCGCCCGTGACGCTCGAGAACGCCCTGACCGTACTCCGGATCCTCGACGCGGCCTACGAGTCGGCCGCGACGGATCAGTGGGTCGCGGTCGAAATAAGACAGTAAGTAGTACGCGTTCGTATTGTGCATAAAGAGTGAAAAACATCAAAAAGTAACCAAAGACGGAAACGAATCTGCAAACGTAATTCGGAAACACGGCCGAGGAACCAGTTATCAACTGACCACTGAGGAACTCGACGACGTCGATAACAGACTCTGCGTACCGATTCGTCCGGCTCGAACGCAGTACTCAGACCGAATACAAAAACGGTATTACCGACTATTAGTACGATTCGTTCTTAGCGTTCGACGACATGGTTCTCGAGTGTACCGACGCCCTCGAACTCGACCTCGACGACGTCGCCCTCGCTGAGCGGTCCCGGCCCAAACGGCGTGCCGCTCGCGATAACATCCCCGGGCTCGAGCGTGATGAGTTCGCTCACCTCGGCGACGAGTTCGGGGACGGAGAAGATCATCATTTCGCGGGTCGTCTCCTGTTTCACCTCCCCGTTGAGCCGGAGTTCGAGGCGGGCATCGTCGGTTACCTCGTCGGGCGTCGCCAGCACCGGACCCATCGGGAGCGAGGCGTCGAACGCCTTGCCGCGGACCCAATTGCGCTCCTCGGCCTGGTCGTCACGATTGGAGACGTCGTTGACGCAGGTGAACCCACGGACGACATCCATCGCCTTGTCCTCGTCGACCCCGCGGCACTGCTCATCGATGACGATGCCGAACTCTGCCTCGAACTCAACCTCGTCCCGACCGGGCGGGAGTTCGATCGCGTCGCTGTGGCCGACGATGCAGTTGGGCGTCTTCAGGAACAGTTCGGGCCGGTCCGGAAGGTCCTCGAAGCCGGATTCCTCGCGGTGATCCATGTAGCCGCCAGCCTGGCAGACGATCTTCGTCGGCTCGCTGGGCGGGAGGATCGCCACCTCCGCGGGGTCGTAGCGTCGGTTGCCGGTCTCGATACCGCTGTCGGTCCACGTCCCGGTCCGAGTGAGGCCGGACGGGTCGCTAAATCGGACTGTGCGCATCCTTGTTCAAGTATTGATCTACTGGAATAATGATCTTTCGTTCGTAACAACGAATTGATCGAGTCAGTTTTAACTAATCAATGATAGGATCGACGGATAACTATCCCGGCTGATGGGTGACGTCACTCGTTTTCTTCTTTAGGTCGTTGTCCGCATATCGACAGCCCATGTGGTACCAGATGCATGGCTTGGTTTGTGGATAATCGCATAACGACGGCAGATCGGAGTGAGTATGTCTTCCACAGAAATTAAGAGTAATCAATGAATATGATAGCATATGCCCATCAGTGTTGATTCTCTTGATCAGTACGTACTGGACATGGAGCTACGAATGCCGTTTCACTTCGGAAACACGACCCTCACGGAGCTGCCACACCTATTCGTCCGGATCGAGGGCGGCGATGAACTGGCCGGACAAGAGGGCATCGCGGCTGAAGGACTGTCTCCCCTATGGTTCCTCAAGGAGCCAGGTGTTACCTTTTCGGACGGACTCGATCAAATGCTTGAGGTAATCGACGAGGCGACCGCTCGCGCTAAAGAAATCAAGGCAGACACTGTCTTCGACTTTTGGATGTCGCTCTACGAACAACAACGGAAATGGGCTGCGACAACCAATCATCCACCGTTGCTTTGGTCGTTTGGCGTAAGCCTCATTGAGCGCGCGGTGATCGACGCGTTCTGTCGGAAGCGTAGGACGACGTTCCATCGAGCCGTACATGAGAACACGCTCGGGATCGATCTCGGTGAGATCTACCCACCGCTGACAAATACCGTTCCCGCGGACTACCTTCCAACCGAACCTCAGCGAGAAATGGCAATTCGTCACACGGTTGGTTTTACCGATCCGGTCACTACCGATGACCTTGATGCGGAAAGCCGGCTTCAGGACGGTCTTCCCCAAACGCTCGCCCAGTACGTTGAGCGACAGGGTGTATCATTCTTCAAAATCAAACTTAGTGGCGATGTCGAGCGCGACTCGGAGAGATTGGTACGATTGGCTGACGTTTTCAGTGATCTAGATAGATATGCTGTGACCCTCGACGCGAACGAGCAATATGGCGACGCAGACTCGTTCAGGGCGGACTGGAAGCAGTTGACAGATACACCGGGGACCGGCCCGCTGCTCGAGCACTTATACTATGTCGAGCAGCCGCTCGCTCGGGGCAACGCTCTCACCGATGCTACCCAAGAGACATTCACTGACTGGGACAATCGACCGTCGATGATCATCGATGAGTCGGATAGTGAACTTCAGAGCCTCGCACGGGCACTCGAGTGTGGCTACGTCGGTACTAGTCACAAAAATTGTAAGGGTGTGTTCAAGGGTATCGCGAACGCATGCCTGATCGAACACCACCGTCACGAGAAACAGAACAAGGAGTACGTCATCAGCGGGGAAGATCTCTCGACGGTCGGGCCGGTGTCACTACTACAGGATCTCGCCGTAATGGCGACGATAGGAAAAAAACATGTCGAGCGAAACGGCCATCACTACTTCCGCGGCATGGCGATGCTTCCCAATGGACTCCAGGATGACCTCCTCGACGCTCACAGCGATCTATACCAAAAACACGAGCGCGGCTTCCCTACACTCGACATCGAAGAGGGTCGGATTTCGCTTAACACAGTCGACGATTCCCCATTCGGGTACACTCCCGACCTCGATCTCGAGCAGTTTATTCCGAGAAGCGATTGGACGTTCGCACCGAAAACCGAGTAACGCTAAAATTCGGTTCTGTTTACTCCTCCAAAACACGGATCAGCTAGTAGTGCGCGACGAACTTTCATCTCACGGCAGAAACTGGGCTTCGTGCGTACAAAATATACCACACGGGATTAATCATGGATAGCATTGTCAAGAGTTTGTTTAACGCACCCAAACATTTAATCTGGTGTATCTTCTCTTACTGAGATAACCGATGAACTCGGCAAAACACCCCATACAAGCGGTTCAACGCACGCTCGATATCGTCGACGTGCTCAAAGAGCAGCAAGAGGCACGCGTGACCGATATCGCCGACGAACTCGATCTTTCGAAGGGAGCGATCCATTGTCACCTAGCGACGCTTGAGCAGAATGGATACGTGGTCAAAAACGGTCAACGGTACGCTCTTGGACTCCAGTTCCTCGACCTCGCCCATTACGCGAAAAGCCGTGTGGATATCTATGATATCGTACAGGCCGAAGTCGACACTCTCGCGGCCGAATCGGGCGAGATGGCGTTGTTCACTGTCGAAGAACACGGTGAAGGTATCTGCCTTTATAAGTCTAGGGGGGAAGATGCCGTACAGACGGAACTGTATGTCGGCTACCGGAATGGACTCTACCACACCGCCGTTGGGAAAGCACTGCTAGCGTTTATGCCGGAGGAACGACGTGAAGAGATCATTCAAGAGACTGAGTTCGAGGAAATTACGCCAAACACAATCACAGATCCAGATGAACTCCGTGAACAACTAGCCGAGATCCGCGAGAGCGGCATCGGGTATAATCACGAAGAGACGATTCAGGGACTTGTCGGCATCGGAGCGCCAATCCGTGATCAAGACGGAACACTTTACGGTGCCATCTCGCTCATTGGACCAGTAAGTCGGATGGAAGATGAACGGCTCACAGAAGAGTTGCCGAAACTGATTCGCCGTGCAGTCAACATTATTGAGGTGAACATTACCTCGTTGTAGCTCAACCGGTTACTCAAGATACTCGACTGACGTCGTGTGAAGCGAAGTAAAGCCTTCTGCGAATGGGACACCGGCCTCCTGACCGAGTGTGCGTGCTCTGGCACGCACGTTCGCGATGAAGTCGTCAAATTCGCTATCGATACCGCCGTGATCGTTCAGCCACTTGATCTGTGACTTGTGGCGTTCAACAGCACGCATCTTTCGATCGATCTGCTCAGAGATATCCACGTATGTCTCCGGCTCAAACGATGAGGTGGGCTTCCCGAAATAGTAGACGTTCGATGGGTCGCACGGTGCCGATACCGTTTCGACGAGTGGCAGCGACACCATATAGTAGGCATCCGTGACTAGTTTCGACGTAACGCGGTGATCTGGATGCATATCGTCCTGGAAATGAGTCAACACGAGCTTCGGATCGTGCTTACGAATCGTCTCAACGATTTCTAACCGATTCTCCATCGAGTACGTCACCCGGCCATCCTGGAAGTCAAGGAACTCAACCGAGGCGCCGAGTTCCTTGCCCGAACGGCGTGCCTCTTCTTCCCGAACAGCAGCAATTTCTGCTTCATTGTTGTCCGCTGTGCCGAGCTCGCCGCGAGTCATGTGAATAATGGTAACGTCGTCACCACGGTCGACATGTTTGGCAAGCGTTCCGCCACAGAAGATATCGGCGTCATCCGGATGTGCAACTATCACTATGATAGACATGAGAGAAAGAATCCACCGTGCTACTAAAATACTTTCGGCTTTATCTGTGATTACAAAGGTGTTTAATGAGATAAAACATCGCTGTTGGCCATTGTGGGTAGTGTGATGTTGATATCATCACGTCCATCACCTTACAACAGTACCGATGTAAAATATTTGGAGATGTTGCTACATTGATGATTAGTTTAATCTAATATCTTTATCCATGTCGTTCCTGCCGATGAGTTCGAGGACACCGGTGATAATGTTCTCTCCAATTTAGTAGCGGGCCCGACGATAGAGACGGCAACTTCCTGGAAGTCGGTGACAGCTTCTTCTGCTGGACAGAAGAGAACCTCACACGGAAGCACGGGATTCGGCTGTTAGAGGCATTGACCGACAAGTTCGGCGAGGCGCTAGTGGTGTTCCTAGAGCGAGTTACTGCTACACGAGGGATCTCTGGGAGCATGCGAGAGGTAAGCGTGAGACTGAAACTGTCTCCGACAGTTTCGGTCTCGTACGTACGTGGAAAGGATCTCGAGATCTGGTACTTTCCGTCAAAATTCCCCGAATTGAACGCCATCGAAGGGTTCTGGGATCAGCTGTAAGAGTGGTTCAAGTATCGGCTCGTTCCCGATCTCTCAGTGCTGAAAGACTACATTCCACGAGGACTGAGCGCGATCACCGAGCCAGACATCTGGCCGTATCTTACTGGTAAGACTCGTCCTAATCACTATCAGCGTGATTGTCGAAAACGGTGATTCGATTCGAAGAGTACGCGACCGACGAATACACGATCTCCTTACGTTAATGTGGACGTGTGCGCTCCCAAGAAGTTCCCTCTCATAACCGATGTCTGATGCGTGATCCACCACTATCACTTACATCAGTACTTCCGTAAAGCTAGTTCCTGACCGTCGTGCGATTCAGCTGTATTGTGGCCTATTTTCTTGATGTTACGTCGAACGAACCGTATTAACGGTTTCACTGCTGTTGTTCGATAGCTTCCGCGTACCGCCCGACTCGGCCGTTCTCCCGAGCGATGACATCGACCCGAGAATTGATGTGGAAAAACCCGCTCGTCAGATCTGGATTCCACACACCGAAACGACGGATATGTTCGGTCGACACTCGAGGGCTGGATGACTGCTATTGACGTCTTCCATATTTGATCTATTCCGCACTGCGGATGATCAGTTACCCGTACGCCAAGGTGATCTTGATCTCACCGGCTTTGTCCCACAGTTTTTTTGCGAAGTCTTCGTGGATATACTCGTCCCTGAACCGGCTCGTCGGGCCGAACAGCGCCAGCGCACCCAACAGCTCTTCATCGGGTGTATAGATAGGGACAGCAATACCACAGAGACCGTCCATGTACTCTTCCTCATTGATTGCGTAGCCGCACTCTCGGATTCGTTCGAGCTCAGCAAACAGCGCATCGGAATCCGTAATCGTGTTTTCAGTGTGTTTCTCGAGTCCCTTCTCGTCGATGAAACGCTCGACGCGTTCATCGTCCCACTCGGCGAGAATCGTCTTCCCAGCCGCTAGTGAGTGTAGCGGACGGCGGCTACCGATCATCGTATCTTGAAGGCTCCCATACCGGTGAAGGTAGACTCCCTCGAACTCTTCCTCAACGAGAAACACGGCACGCTCGTCGGTCTCTTGGCCCAGTTCGAACACTTTCCGTTTCGCGGCAGTGTATCCCATCTTCCGATTTCTGGTCTGCTCGCTAATCTCAAGCAGTCGTAGCCCGACAGAGTACTCGGCATCGCGTTCGATCACGTACCCCATATCGGTCAATGTCTGTAAGTGACGGTAGACGGTACTCTTAGAGAGGTCAGTTCGTTGTGAGAGCTCAGTAATAGAGTTCCCCTCTTCTGCTTTGAGCGCCTCAAGAATCTCGAAACTTTTGCGGGTCGTTTCGACCCCCGACTTAGATTCGGCGTTGCGGTCTGTATTCATATCTGAGGCATTCTCAAGCACGCTAATCAATATTCCGAAGAGCGGAACGGGATATACGAGAAGCGAAATAAGATCCATGAAGGTCGGCCGAGATCTCTGTCGTTTCGCTATGTGCAACAGCGTCGTCGGACTACTGGTAGGCCTGAAGCCCGGTGAGGTCCTCACCGAGGATCAGCGTGTGAACATCGTGAGTCCCTTCGTAGGTGTAAACGGTTTCCATGTTGGCCATATGGCGCATCGGAGAATAGTCCGTGGTGATCCCGTTGCCCCCGAGCATTTCACGGGCGATCTGCGCCTGATTGCGGGCCATCCGAACGTTGTTTCGTTTGGCCATCGACACGTGTTGAGGGCGCAAGTCATCCCGTTCCTTGAGTTCAGCGAGCCGATAGGCCAGTAGCTGGGCGAGTGTGATCTGCGTCGCCATCTCCGCGAGTTTCTCCTGCTGAAGCTGAAAGCGACCGATCGGACCGCCGAACTGCTCGCGGTCGGTCGCGTAGGATCGAGCCTCCTCGAAGCAGTCTCGTGCCGCTCCGACAGCGCCCCAGGCAATCCCGTACCGAGCCTGTGTGAGGCAGGACAGCGGCCCTTTCATACCCGAGACTCCTGGAAGAACGTTCTCCTCGGGTACATAGACGTCGTTGAGTCCGATCTCACCCGTAACGGACGCGCGCAGGGAGAGCTTCTCAGTGATCTTGTTCGTCGAGACGCCGTCGCGGTCGGTCTCGACCAAGAAGCCGCGAACAGGATCGTCTTCGCTCGAGTAGTCGCGTGCCCAAACGACCGCAACGTCTGCAATGGGCGAGTTGGTGATCCACGTTTTCGCCCCATTGAGGACATAACCGGCGTCGTCGGCCTCGGCATGGGTATCCATCGCCGACGGATTCGATCCGTGCTCGGGTTCCGTGAGCCCGAAGCAACCGATCGTTTCACCCCGTCCCATCGCCGGGAGCCACTTCTCTTTTTGGGCCTCGCTGCCGTAGGCGTGGATCGGATACATCACCAGTGCGCCCTGAACGGAGGCCATCGAGCGTAGTCCCGAATCGCCCGCCTCCAGCTCTTGCATCAGAAGTCCGTACGCAGTTTCCGAGACGTTCGGCAAACCGTAACCCTCGAGATTCGGCGCATAGAATCCGAGTTCGCCCATCTTTGGGATGAGATCCGTTGGAAACGTACCGGCCTCGAAGTGCTCGCCGATGTCGGGCTTGATGTGTTCTTCCACGAACTCGCGGGCCGTATTCCGAATGAGTTGCTCCTCTTGGCCCAGATCCGCCTCGAGCTGAACGAAATCGAGCATATCGGGTAGTACAGAACTACGGGTATAGCTATTTTGGTCCACGGGGCGGCTTCGTTCTTTACTGTCGTTTCGACTGACAACCTGAGTCATCGCGAATCCGTCGTTTGAGATGGGGTATGTCCCGGTGTGATTTTCTTCGAATCGAAACAGTTATTGTGCCATACCATGAGTGGAATCACCATGGGAATGCTCAGCAGCACGCATAGTACGAGCCGTCGATCGTTCCTTGCTGCCGCCGGCGTCGGGGCAACTACAGCAGTAGGCGGCTGTCTCGATTCGCTCAGCGCGGGTCTGGGGAGCAGCGACGGCTCGCAACTCGTCATCGTGACGGCCGAATCGGAGACGGGAACGTACGCAGCGAGCCAGGGAATCGGGGCCGTCGTCGACGAACACGCGGACACGATCAGCGTTGAGGCTCAGCCCAGCGAGGGAACCGAGGACAACCTCGGCCGTCTCGGTCGCGGTGAGGCAGATATCGCGATGATCCAGCACCGGTCCGCGCGGATGATCCAGAACGAAGAGGAGCCGTACGATGACCTCGAGTACGAACCGCAACAGCTCGTCCACTACAACGACCTGCCTTGGCTGTTCGTTACGAACCACGACTGGACTTCGATCGACGACATCGAACCCGGTAGCACGATTTCGCCAACACCTGGCGAGTCGGGAACATCGAGGACGCTCACCGACGCACTCGACTACGCTATCGACGGCTACGAACAGATCAGCATCAGCTACGGCGAGCAGGCGGGTGCACTTGAGGAGGGCCAACTCGACGTTGGCGTCGTGACGATTTCGAACTTCGACTTCGAGGCTTCTTGGGTCCAGGAGATGAAACAGACGCTGGACCTTAACGTCCTCGAGTGGCCCGACAACGCGCTTGCTGAAATCGAAGGCGACGACGGTATTCCGATCGAATCGATCGACATGACACAGGACGGACTTGAGGGCTACGCGCACGCACCAGACGAAGCGATGACGATCAACATTCCCTACAATTTCGTCGTTCGCGGCGATCTTGATAGCGACTACGCCAGTGCGTTCCTCGAGACGATGTACGAGCAACGCGACGAGATGGCTGACGATCACGCCTACCTCGGCTACTACACCGATGACGAGTGGTGGACGACGAGGATGTACGACGATATGCCGTTCCACCCCGCGGCAGCGGACTTCTACGAGGACCTCGGTGTCTGGCGTGACGAGTTCGTTCGGGGAGACGAGTAGTCCGTTCTCCCATGAGTCGAAACACCTCTTTCACGGCACGAATCGGCACTCGGCTCCCCTCGCGCAGTGACGCCACCGTGGCGAACGTGCTGTCGAGCTTGGTGACGGTCTTTGCCGTTTCGCTTACGCTGCTGACCGTCTACTACGCCTACGCGCTCCCGTTCTCCGAGCCGACCCAGTACGCGAACATCTTCCTCGGTATCGGCATGGCCCTCTACTACCTCTTGCAGGCTTCGGAAGCCCTCGGTGAAGATCCGTTCATTGACAGCCGGCTGAACACGTACGTCGCGGACGGATCGCCGCTCCGATCGATCAGCAGTCACGTTGTTCCGTCGGTCGCCGTCTTCCTCGCGGGAGCGTCGCTGCTTGCAACCGGCTACGTTCACCTCAACTTTGGACGTCTTCAGGCCGCCTACACCGTCGGCTACACGACCGCCGACATCCTGATCGGTCTGCTCATTATCCTCCTCGTGACCGACGCGACCCGCCGAGCGTTCGGTTACATGTTTACGTCCGTTGTGATTTCCTCTCTCGTCTACGCATTTGTCGGACCGCTTCTCCCCGGGTTCTTCAACCACAGCGGAATGAGCCTCGAACGCATCGCTCGTGAGGGCGCAATCGGCCTTCAGGGTACGTACGGGTTTATCCTCGAGATCGGCTCTACCTGGGTCGCTATCTTCATCATGTTTGCGGGAATCGCGAAAGCCTACGGTGCACTCGATTACGTCCTCGAGGTCGGTCGTGAGGCGGGCAAGAGTCTCCGTACGGGGGTCGTCCAGGTTGCCGTTGTGGCCAGCATGATCATGGGGTCGATCACCGGTAGCGCCGCCGCGAATACCGCGACAACCGGTAGTTTCACTATTCCTATGATCAAGGATCAGGGCATTCGCGACGATTTTGCGGCCTCAATAGAGGCCGTCGCCTCGGCCGGTGGACAGATGCTTCCTCCGGTGATGGGTGTCGCCGCCTTCCTCATGGCGGACATCCTCGGTATCGAGTACCTCACGGTCGTCCAAGCAGGCGTCATTCCAGCGGCGCTGTTCTACCTCAGTGTTGGTGTTGCGGTCTACCTCATTGTGCTCAAGTTTGGCTGGATCACGGACGAACTCGAACCGTTCGATCGCAGCGTCCTCCTCGACGGCCTCCACTTTCTGGTTCCGCTCGGCACGTTACTCTACACGCTCGTCGTTCTCCGTTACACGCCACTCGGCGCGGGACTGTACTCAATCGGAGCTCTCGTCGGTGTGATGTATATTCGGCGGATCGCGCTCTGGATGCGCGACGGTACCCCGCACACAGCGTTCGACGCCGGATCGTCGAGACGCGACGGAGTTCCGGGAACCGTCCTTGGTGTTGTCTGGTTGATCGGCTCCGGCGCTCGTGCCGCCCTCGAGACGACGCGACGGACGCTCGACGGGTTCCGACAGGGTGCCATTGAGATGGCGCCGCTCGTCGGTATCCTGGGCTCGCTCGGACTGATTCTTCAGATGATTCAGGGAACGGGCCTCTCGGGGAAGATCAGCCAGCAAATAGTATCGCTTGCTGGCGGCGTCCTCGTCTTGCTCCTGATTATGGCGATGCTCGCAAGTATCCTCTTCGGGCTCGGTATGCCGACACCGGCGGCGTACATTCTCGTTGCGATGCTGATCGTCCCCAGCATCACGGCGATGGGTGTCGCAGACATCACGGCCCATATGTTCGTCTTCTACTTCGCGATGCTGTCTGCGATCACGCCGCCAGTAGCCGTCTCCGTTGCGATCGGTTCGAGCATCGCTGGTGCGAGCTTCACGAAATCCTGCCTCCAATCGATACGGATCGGCGCGCCCGGTTTCGTCATCCCCTTCGCGTTCGTCGCCAACAATAGTCTGATCTACTGGTCGGTTCCCGACACCTTGATCGCGTTCCCCGTCGCCCTGGCGGGTACCCTCGGACTCGTCGTCGCGACGATCGGCTTCGACGGGGCCCGTGAGCTCTCATACCTCGCTCGAGGGTTATACGCTGTCGCCGCGTTCGCGGCACTGTTCGGATCCGTCGTTACTGTCTGGCTTCAGATCGCATCGGGTACGGCTGTCGTGTTGGCGCTCCTCTATGCGCGGACGGCACTTACCTACGAACCAATCCGGGACGAATCCGACCGTGATCTCGAGACGGCGACGGACTAGCATCTGGATGCGCTGACCGCTTCGCTCGAGGCCTCAGCGTAGTGTCGCCGAGTGTGACTGTGTCGGTGTTTTTCTGAACGCTCCGCAATTAATAGTGGGCGGGACCAAATGCACGTCTACCTGTGCGAGGTCGAGGAATTTCTATTCGAACACCGAGGCGTTGCCGACGCTGTTATCGTCGCGGCGAGACGGTGAAAACCTTCGTTGTACCAACACCCGATCCGGCGGCGACACCCGAACGGATCCGGGGCTACTGCCTGAAGCACCTCGTAGCGTACAAACGCTCTTACGAGGTCGAATTCGTCGATGAACATCCACGAATGACGAAATGAACGGTGCGGAAGTCTGAACTCCCCGACGATAAGGTAAATTCGCTCCGATCGCAGTCGAATCCTGAGTAGAATTACGGCTAACATATCGCCTCCACAACGTTACCAAGGATTATCGGTCTCGACACCCTCACTTGCAGCGTTCGAAGCTATTTTGTGAGTTGATACCGACCATCAGACATGGCTTTCATGCTGTCAGCCGAGCAGGAAGCGATTCGAGAGGCCGTTCGGGAGTTCGGTGAAAACGAGATCGAACCCGTCGCCGAGGAACACGATCGAGAGGGAGAGTACCCCGAAGCGATCCGCAAGGAAGCGGCGAAGTACGACTTCGTCGCCCCCGGGATTCCACTCGAGTACGACGGAGCGGGGATGGACAAGATTTCGTCGACGATCGTCACCGAGGAATTGTGGCGCGCCGACCCCGGAATCGGTTCAGCCGTTGGCTCCGCTGGTTTCGGGTCGAACATGATCATCAAGTTCGGTGACGAGTGGATGAGAGAGAAATGGCTCCCAAAGATTGCCAACGGCGAGACCGCCTCCTGTTCGATGATTTCCGAGCCCGCACACGGCTCGAACGTCGCCGGTATCGAAACGATCGCCGAGGAGGACGGCGATGGCTACGTCCTCAACGGCAACAAGATGTGGATCACCAACGGCACCGTCGCCGATGTCGGCGTTCTAATGGCGAAGACGAGTCCCAGCGACGGTCACCGTGGCATCACCGCTTTCCTCGTCGAGATGGACGCTGATGGCATCCAAACCGAGAAGATCAACAACAAGCTCGGTATTCGAGCCTCCGATCTCGCGGAGGTCGTCGTCGACGACGTTCGTGTTCCCAAAGAGAACGTTATCGGTGAAGTCGACGAGGGATTTTACCAGTTGATGGAGTTCTTCGCCTCCGGGCGCACCAGCGTCGCCGCCCAGGCCGTCGGCGCCGCCCAGGGTGCGCTAGATTCGGCCCTCGAGTACGCGACTGAGCGTGAGCAGTTCGACCAGCCGATCTCGGACTTCCAGGCGATTCAACACAAACTTGCGGAGATGGCGACAAACGTCGAGGCCGCCCGGTCGCTGACCTACCGTGCTGCGACTCAGGTCGAACAGGGGAACCAGGAGATCGCCGCCCGGTTCTCGAGCATGGCGAAGTTGTTCGCCTCTGAGCACGCCGTTGACGTCGCCGACGAGGCGATTCAGGTTCACGGCGGGTCGGGTTACGTCACCGACTATCCCGCCGAGCGATATTACCGAGACGCTCGAATCACGAAGATCTACGAAGGAACCAGCGAGATCCAGAAAAACATTATCGCCGACCAACTGCTGTAACCACGAATCGGCGACGGTTCGCGGTTCGGCACGTTCCCACAGACCGTAGCCAAAATCTCTCAAAATCAGCACGATACAGCGGGTCTTCTGGGGTGCGCGCCACGCGGATCGTACTGTTCGAAGCCATCACCTACTACGGATACACAGGACGGTTTTCGAGACAAAATCGAACTTGGGAGTCGCGGCTCTTGCTTAGTTACAGCACTCGGAACTCGGTCGCGATCCCCTGGCCGTACCCGACGCACATCGTCGTGAGGCCGAGACCGCCGCCACGTCGCCGAAGTTCGTGAACCAGTGTTACCGGCAGACGCGCTCCGGAGGCGCCAAGCGGGTGACCGATAGCGATTGCGCCACCGTTGACGTTGAAGATGTCGTCGCTGAAGCCGAGTTCGTCCTGACAGTACAGCGTCTGGCTTGCGAACGCTTCGTTGAGTTCGACCAGATCGTAGTCGTCGGCCGATCGACCGTTTTGCTCCCAGAGATCTCGGACTGCCGGTACCGGTCCGATCCCCATAACGCGAGGGTCGACACCGGCAACAGCGTGATTTTCGACCTCAGCCAGGATCTCGACCCCATGGTTCTCAGCGACTGCCCGCGAGGTGAGCAGGAGGGCTGCGGCACCGTCGGATACCTGTGAGGCGTTTGCAGCCGTGACAGTGCCGCCCTCTTCGAATGCGGGCTCCAGGTCGGCAATCTGTTCTGCAGTCGTGCCGGGGCGCAGCCCCTCGTCAGTGTCGACCAGTTCCGATCCAGTCTCAATGGGGACGATCTCGTCGTCGAACCGGCCTACCTCAGTTGCCTCAAAGGCACGCTGCTGACTCCTAGCACCGTAGGCGTCCTGACGCTCGCGCGAGACGTCGTACTTGCGAGCAACAGTCTCGGCGGTCTGACCCATCTGCAGATTCGCAACGTCGTACTGCTCGGCGATACAATCGTAGGCATCGACTCCCTTCCGCCGTTCCGTACGGGACATGTTCTCGACGCCGCCGGCGACAATAATCTCGCGTTGGCCCGCGCGAATCGCGTCGCTCGCGCTTGCAACCGCCTCAGCCGAGGAGGCACAGAGCCGGTCGATTGTCGTTCCCGGTACCGACTCGCCGAGGTCGGAACAGAGCGCGATCACGCGGGCGACGTTGTTGCTCTGTTCGTCTACCTGTTTCGCACAACCCCAGCGGACGTCGTCAACGTCGGCGCCGTCGAACCCGGTTCGTTCGAGCAATTCGTTGACGAGCGGCACAGACAGC
Organism: Natronococcus sp. JC468; assembly: GCF_012163165.1. Taxonomy (NCBI): domain Archaea; kingdom Methanobacteriati; phylum Methanobacteriota; class Halobacteria; order Halobacteriales; family Natrialbaceae; genus Natronococcus; species Natronococcus sp. JC468. The sequence goes on along the minus strand of NZ_JAAVUO010000013.1, from coordinate 1,396 downwards.
TGCTCGCTGCTGACGTCGCTGAAGACGCCGTCGTACTTGCCCTGTGGCGTTCGCACCGCTCCGACGACTACCGGTTGCCGATCGGTCATGGGAGTAGATCCCACTCGAGGGTCAAAGGCGCTCCGCTCTCGGCACGTGAACGGGAGCGCTTTTGACTATCTATCGGAAGTGGTAACGCATGTACGTCGCAGTTCTCGGAGCGGGGAGTATGGGTCACAAAATCGCACAGGTGTCCGCGATGGCGGGCCACGGCGTCGTCCTTCGCGACACCGAGCGCGAGTTCGTCGAAGACGGCCTCGAGGGAATCCACGAGAACCTCCAGGGCGAGGTCGACCGGGACAAGGTCACCGAGGCGAAGATGGAGCAGACCCTCGAACGGATCGAGGAGACGACCGACCTCACCGAGGCCGTCACGGACGCCGACCTGGTAGTCGAGGCGATTCCGAGGACATGGACCTGAAGAAGGACGTCTTCGCCGACGTCGAGGCGGCGGACGAGGGGACGATCATCGCCTCGAACACCTCCTCGCTGTCGGTGACTGAGATGGCCAGCGCGCTCGAGCATCCCGATCGCGCCGTCGGCCTCCACTTCTTCAACCCGCCACACCCGGTGTGGACTTGGTCGTGATCGTGATCGCCGAGCAGACCAACGACCGGACCGAGAAGTTCGCCGTCGACTACGTCCGCGAGATCGGCAAGGAGGACGTCGTCAGCGCCGAAGACATCGACGAGGCGATGAACTCGGCTACGGGTATCCGATGGGACCGATCGAACTCGGCGATCACGTCGGGCTCGACGTCCGCCTGCATATCGCCGAGCACCTCCGCAAGGAGTTAGGTGAGCGGTTCAAACCGCCACAGGCGCTGCGCCGGAAGGTCCGAGCCGGCAAGCTCGGAAAGAAGTCCGACGAGGGCTTCTACGTCTGGGAGGATAGGGAGCGCGTCAGCACGAGCAGCGATCGGGGAGAGGGCGGTGACTGAACTCGCCGACGAGTACGACCTGCTATCCGTCGAAATCGGCAAGCGGGCCGACCGGGTCACGACGGTCGCGATCGAGCGTCCCAATGCCCGCAACGCGCTCAACGGCCAGGTTCCGCACGGAACTGAAAGACGCCGTTCGCGCGGCCGACACGGACGACGACATCTGCGTGCTCGTGCTCACCGGCGGCGAGGGGTCGGGCGCGTTCGTCGCCGGCGCGAAGGCCAGCATCATAGAGCAGTGCGACGGTCGCCTCATTTCGATCCTGAAGGTATCTTACCAGTCCCTCGTGGAGGGCCTGTCTATAGTGATCGTTAGAATTTTCTTCCCACAAATTGTTGTTGTTTGGGCACTGTCTAGTTGAGCCAGTTTGAGAAACGAGCAGGTCGTTGAGTGAATTGGTTAGGATGCTCGCAGAC
>NZ_JAAVUO010000120.1:0-517 GCF_012163165.1 Natronococcus sp. JC468 | reverse complement strand
TCCGCCAACTCGTCAGTATCGCTCCCTTCGAGGGCTACCGATCCAAGCGTAAATCGAACGCTTGGATCGACAATACAGACGGTAGCGAACTTGTACGCACGATCAGTACCCTGGGCTGGATTCGTTGTACAGACACGAGGTGTCTCTTTGTCTCCATAGAAAAGCCAGTCGTGAACGTCAATAGCGATGTCGACTGGTCGGGTGAACACACGATTGCGAGCAGCTTCGTCCAGGATCGCCTCGCGGACGCGGTCGAACTGGTCGTCGACCGCGTCCGCGTCGAGCCCACGCAAATGGTAGAGTAATGCTCGCGCGAGTGGATTTCGTGTGGTTGTATCAATAGCAACGTCATCGCCGCGGGCAAGTTGATAGGCTTTCGCGCCAGTATTGGCGAACTCGTTGTCGAAGGCAATCCGAGCGAGGACTCGCTGGAAGTCCTCGCTCGGATATGTGGTGTTAGCAGCGATTCCGAACTCAAGTTCAGGAAACAGCAGTGACGACGCTGCGCGAGTCACCT
>NZ_JAAVUO010000119.1:0-576 GCF_012163165.1 Natronococcus sp. JC468 | reverse complement strand
GATTGGAAAGCGTCCCTTCCAAAGGGGCGCTTTTTTCTTGTAATCAAAGTAAATCTCCACCTACGGTGGAGGACTGGACGAGTTCTACATCGTAGTGGAGAGACCTCCGGCTTGGACCGTTAGCGCGGACGAGACGTTAAACGGAGGTTTTATGGAAGAACGATCGCAATCGCATGCGACGTGGGACTGCAAGTACCATATCGTTTTTGCAAGCAAATACCGGACGAAACGCCTTTACGGGGACGTGCGTCGTGAATTGGGTGAGCTTTTGCATAGGCTTGCTCGACAAAAGGAATGCGAGATCCACGAAGGGCATCTTATGCCCGACCACGTGCATATGTTGATCTCGATCCCGCCGAAGTATTCAGTTGCGCATGTGGTTGGCTTTTTGAAGGGCAAGACTGCGCTCTACATCGCCAATAAATATGCCCGCAAACGGCGCTACAAAGGCTATCACTTTTGGGCGCGGGGATACTACGTGTCCACGGCTGGGCACGATGAGCAGGTCGTCAGACGGTATATCCGTAATCAAGAAAAGGCCGACAAAGCTTCCGACTTTGCCGACCTCTTTAATCG